>NZ_JAEMGT010000194.1:0-1179 GCF_017655185.1 Rahnella sp. ChDrAdgB13
TATCAGCGATTAAGCGATAACTTTAGCAACAACACCAGCGCCTACAGTACGGCCGCCTTCACGGATTGCGAAACGCAGACCGTCATCCATCGCGATTGGGTGGATCAAGGTAACAACCATTTTGATGTTGTCGCCTGGCATTACCATTTCAACGCCTTCTGGCAGTTCGATAGTACCGGTCACGTCAGTTGTACGGAAGTAGAACTGTGGACGGTAGCCTTTGAAGAATGGAGTATGACGGCCACCTTCATCTTTGCTCAGAATATAAACTTCAGATTCGAACTGGGTGTGTGGTTTGATTGAGCCTGGTTTTGCCAGAACTTGACCACGTTCGATATCTTCACGTTTGATACCACGCAGCAGAACACCAACGTTCTCGCCTGCACGGCCTTCGTCCAGCAGTTTGCGGAACATTTCAACGCCAGTACAAGTTGATTTCACGGTATCTTTGATACCAACGATTTCAACTTCTTCGCCGACTTTAACGATACCGCGCTCTACACGACCGGTTACAACTGTACCACGACCAGAGATGGAGAATACGTCTTCGATTGGCAGCAGGAATGGCTTGTCAATTGCACGTTCTGGTTCCGGGATGTAAGAATCCAGGAAGCCAGCCAGTTCAATGATTTTTGCTTCGTAGTCTGCATCGCCTTCCAGTGCTTTCAGCGCTGAACCGCGAACAACCGGAGTGTCATCGCCTGGGAAGTCGTACATAGACAGAAGTTCACGAACTTCCATTTCTACCAGTTCCAGCAGCTCTTCGTCATCAACCATGTCACATTTGTTCAGGAACACGATGATGTAAGGAACGCCAACCTGGCGACCCAGCAGGATGTGCTCACGCGTCTGAGGCATAGGGCCGTCAGTTGCAGCAACAACCAGGATCGCGCCGTCCATCTGAGCAGCACCGGTGATCATGTTTTTCACGTAGTCGGCGTGCCCTGGGCAGTCAACGTGCGCGTAGTGACGGCTTGGGGTGTCATATTCAACGTGTGAAGTGTTGATGGTGATACCACGAGCTTTTTCTTCTGGTGCGTTATCGATCTGGTCGAATGCGCGTGCAGAACCGCCGTAGGTTTTAGCCAGAACGGTAGTGATTGCTGCAGTCAGGGTAGTTTTACCGTGGTCAACGTGGCCGATAGTACCAACGTTAACGTGCGGTTTTGTACGTTCAAA
>NZ_JAEMGT010000195.1:0-1402 GCF_017655185.1 Rahnella sp. ChDrAdgB13
TTTTACCGCCAGTCTTGTCTGTGTGATGAGTAGCCATCCTGACTCCGTGTCAAACATGTCCGTAAGAGGACGTTGAACGGACAGTTAAATAAATTTTTATATCTGCCATAAATTGCAGCTGAAGTTGTCTCATATAGATAGTACGATATCAATCTCTTTCATGGCCCCTTAAACGTACACATTTATGACTGAAATACGCATCGGCTACGCACGCTGCTCTACCGACAAGCAGGACCTGACCGCCCAGCAGGAAGCGCTGGTCGGACTAGGGGTCTCATTGGACAGAATTTACACCGATAAAGGACTGACCGGTTCAAACCGACAGAGACCAGGGCTGGATCAAGCGCTGGCTGCCGTTCGTTGTGGCGACACCTTGGTTGTTCCTAAACTTGACCGTCTGGCTCGTTCTGTTCCTGATGCGAGGGAGATCGCAGACGCCTTAGTGTCAAGGGGGGTTAAGCTGGCCCTGGGAGCCAGCATCTACGATCCGGCAGACCCGATGGGAAAAATGTTCTTCAACGTGCTGGCCACATTTGCCGAATTCGAGGGGGATTTAATGCGCCTCCGGACCAGAGAAGGTATGGCCATTGCCCGGGCAAAAGGGAAACTGCGGGGAAAACAGCCTAAGTTGTCAGATAAACAGCAAAAAGAGCTGTGCCGAATGCATGAAACCGGACAGTATTCAATCAGTGATCTTGCTGAATTATTTTCAGTGTCACGGCCAACGGTCTATAGAACGCTTTCTCGTGGGAAGCATGAGTTGTGAACGAGTCATGCCAGAAAGGTGCCATAATGAAGTTCAGATATATAGTTCTGACGGGGATCGTTACGCTTGCTATAGCTTCCGTCATGTTACTTCCGGATATATTCTCTCAATTGAAAAATACCCCTGAAATTAATTATTATAAAAGTCAGCCTGACTTAGCTTATACCGTATTTAGCGGTTGTAAACCTCATCCTGATAACGTTGATAACTGTTACGCGGCTTACAGTGCGGCCGTTTATCTGGCCGACTCAGAGGACTGCAGCCCTGCGGGTAAAGAAATAAAGCGCAGATTTAAGCGACTCGTTGAACACAGTAAGGAGGAATATATCACCGAAGAAATAAATTCTGACTGTGAAATAAACAGAAAACAATCTTTATTTGAAAAATGGGTTGAGAAAATAAAATGAATTTATAAGATAAAATAAGGTCTGGTAGTAAAATCCCTCAGGATAGTATTTCGATGGTTCAGGTCCATATCGGCTGGAGAAAGGATAATGAATGATGTTGCCGTTTTGGTGTTAGTCGTGGCAGGCTTTTGTGCCTCAGCATGACGGTGCTATCCCACGGTGCTAAATGTGTTGATAATCTGTTTATAGGAGCTCGATTGCAGTAAAGTTAGAATTAATTTTATTTAAC
>NZ_JAEMGT010000196.1:0-6502 GCF_017655185.1 Rahnella sp. ChDrAdgB13
TGGATGTACGAAACCGACCGGTTGCGGACATGGCCTAAATGTCGCAAATCGCAGCTTCGCTCCCACTAGGCCAGTTGGCTGCACACGGCGAAGACAAACAAAATGTTCAACGCGTACCAGGGCTGATGGTCATAAAAGGCAAAGGCAAAGAAAGGCTGGGTTATGATCGCCCACTTCCATTGCCGTTTAGCCAGTTCCTGTGCACGGCCTGGCTGTTTTGCCATGTTGAATGCGAAGATAAGCGCGAACAGTGGCATGGCCATTCGGCCCACGGCGTAAAGCAGTGGGCTAGAGGGTGTCAACAGAATGTCATTCACATGGTCGATAAGCATGGCGACCAGGGCCACGCATTTAACCACGTCCATGCTAAACGGGGACATTCTATCAAAATAGCCTGGAACCGCCCTCACCTGCCCTATGAGCATCTACTCAGCCTCTTCACGTAGTTTCTTACAGACCCGGTTAACCGTACTCAGCGACGCGCCGCTGATTCGGGACACGTCGGCCAGGCTCTTTCCGCTCTTTCGTAGCGTCATGATCACCATATGCAAATCTTCGTCAGCCCTGCGTCCGTGAAACTTCCCCTCGGCTTTGGCTTTGTCAATGCCCTCGCGTTGCCTGCGGCGGCGGTCTTCATAGTCTTTACGTGATATCGCGGCAAGCATGTCTAACATCATGCCGTTGATAGCCCGGAGCATCGCCCCCTGAAAATCATTTCCGCTCTTGTCGGTTAACGCCATTTGGCTGGTAGGCAAATCTAAGCTCACGACAGCCAGCTGCTTCGCGTTAATGATTGTTTTAAGCGCGCCCCAGTCATCCTCTGATAAACGGGATAACCGATCGACCTGTTCAATCAGGATAACGTCACCTGTATCTGCGTCATCCAACATCCGCATGAGTTCGGGGCGCTGAAGCGATGCGCCGGACTCATTCTCGATATACCAGGCGGCAACTCGGTGTCCATTGTCCTCCGCGAATGCCTTCATCCGTTTTTGTGCTCTTTTAGCATCCTGACTTTTTGTTGAAGCCCTGAGATATCCGAAAATGTACATAAATGCCCCTTAAAATGTCATTAAGGTTATATCACAATATATAGTGTCATTTAGATAGTTTCTTTAGCTGAATGTAGCTATAATTTGATTGTTCTTTTTGGGTATACATTTAAAAATGTAATTTTATACAGCAATTGATTTAGCGGGGTTATTATGAGCGCAGCATGGTATTTGCTTTATTGCAAAAGTGGTCAGTCCAGTAGAGCGCAGGCACATTTAACAAATCAGAATGTCCATTGCTTTAATCCGGTTATTGAAGGCCAACTACTGGTAAAGGGGAAAATCAAATACGGCGTCGAACAACTCTTCCCAAATTACATGTTCGTGAAATTTGACCCTGAAATCATTCACACGACGACTCTTGCGGCAACAAGAGGTGTAAGTCACTTTGTGCGCTTTGGAAACAAATTGGCCACTTTGGCCGACAATTTTATGAACGAGTTAATGGTACGTATTCCAAATCTTCAAAGTAGTGAGGAATTTGGAATACAAAACGGCGACAAGGTGCTGCTTACCGAGGGGACTTTTGAAGGGCTGGAAGCCATATTTCAGGAAGTAGATGGAGAATCACGTTCTATGCTGCTTTTGAAACTAGTGAACCAAAATGTTCTTCAATCTGTACCAAATAAACATTTCTCTAAAATAAGCTAAGTATCAAACCTCCCCTACCCCAGGCCACTTAAACGGTTACCTAGAATAGGGGAGTAAACGCAAAAATTATTTCTTGCCAAGCATCCAAATTAAGTAAGCTCCCCTTGAATTAATGCTCTGAAGTCACCTCAGGCTTTGTATTATGTTCGCCATACACAACGATTTCGGATGTGTCTATTTGGTTTTCAAGTTTCCGTAGGTCATAAGCGCTTTGGAGGCGTAGCCAGAACTCAGGGGTGCTTCCCAATGCTGCTGCTACTCGAATAGCCAGCGAGGGGGTTAACGCGGTTTTGCCGGACAGAAAACGGGATACTGTTGCAGGTGTTACACCGATGTTCACTGCAAACCGACGACCGCTAACACCCATATCCTCTAAATCTCTGGCGATAATCTCTCCAGGGTGGGAAATCTTATGCTGTCTCATCAGTGATAATCCTCATAATTCAGAATGTAAGCATCACCATTTATGAACTGAAAAGTAATGCGCCAATTAGCCCGAACCGTAATTGACCAGTACCCTTCTCGATCACCTTTCAATGGGTGAAGTTTATAAATCTGACGATTTAATTCGCCAATTTCATTCGCAATATCAATCGCCTGTAAACGGTCATTAATCCTCTCCGCATCCTGAGCCATAACACCGGATGTAATCCCTTTTTCAAACAGTTGTTTCAACCCTTTGTGCTTGAATGATTTTATCATTGTTCGTTCCATGTTACATGGTGCGTAACATCATAGCGCTCTGTTACATGGTGTGCAACACTCTCTTGTAGAAACTTTAGTGTCGTTTGCTCAATTACTATGAACAAATAATCCTATAGGATGAAAAACTCGCAAAATGAGTAATAAGTTAGGCTTCTTATCAAGACCCTTAACAAAGGTGTTTGTTTTATGGAGTGATTTCATAGATTAAAAAAACAAGCAAAGCGCGTTAGCCGTTGTTTTTCTTTTTTCTTTTTCTAAAGAAGATCCTTCTATGTTACATATAAGTTTCCTTTCATTTCTTTTCTTTTTAGTATGGTTATTTTATTTGTAATCAATACCTTATAAAGTTAAACCCCGACAGATTTAGTGTGTTACCCCGACAAATTTAGTGCTTTCCCCCGACAGATTTAATGCCAAACCCTGACAGATTTAATGCTTAACCCCGACAGATTTAATGCTTTATAAAATACATAACCCCGACAGATTTAATGCCAAACCCTGACAGATTTAATGCCAAACCCTGACAGATTTGGTGTGGATAACTTCAATGTTGAGTATCAACTTGGTTCTTAAACCCCGACAGATTTAATGTTCTAGCAAGAATGCCTATTGTGACTGGGGTCTCCTTATGCTCAAAACCCGACAGATTTAATGTCAAACCCCGACAAATAAAATTTGAGTCCTTATTTTAAGTCGGTTAGCATCGGTATGCTTATTTTGAATAGGAATCGAAGTGATGGAGCGAGTCAGTAAAGACAACATCGTTACGCAAGCGAACCAACTGATTGAGGGCGCTTTTGATATCACCTTGATCGAGATGAGATTGCTATACCTTGCATTGACGAAAGTGGATAGCAGAAATCCTCAGCCTGAAGGGGAATATACCTTATACGCCAAGGAATATAAGGACATGTTCTCTTTGGGGGAAAGCAGTTACGAGCAGATTAAAACCGCCGTTAACTCCCTCGCTCGAAAGCCAATCATCACTTATGAATACAACGAAGCCAAGCAGCGTATCAATAAAGTGCAGCGTTTCTGGTTTTCTTCCATTACATACGGCGCCTCTGGGAACTCTAGCGATATCACTCTGCGTTTTTCGGATACCGTTAGGGATTATCTC
Source organism: Rahnella sp. ChDrAdgB13 (assembly GCF_017655185.1). Lineage (NCBI taxonomy): Bacteria > Pseudomonadati > Pseudomonadota > Gammaproteobacteria > Enterobacterales > Yersiniaceae > Rahnella > Rahnella sp. ChDrAdgB13. The sequence continues at coordinate 3,529 of NZ_JAEMGT010000196.1, forward strand.
TATGAGTTAAGGAATGAGTTTACCCAGATGAATCTGGTGGAGATGGTTAAGCTGGAGTCTCCATTTGCTTTCAGGCTTTATTCCTGGTTGTTCAAATTCCGTAAATTGACTAATAGTAAGAACGCGAACGGTGTTATCTCAACAAACCCGTTAACGCTGGATTGGATGAAAGAACGCACAGGCCTGCTAGGAAAGTACCCTGAATTAAATGATTTTCGTCGTCGCGTTCTCGATCCTGCTGTTGACATGATAAACGCTCACACAAAAATCAGTGTTGTTTATGAACTGAAAAAACGTGGTCGTAAGATCGATTCTGTTGTTTTCAATTACATTGACGAGAAAGAGCAGCCGCCAGGCTTTATTTCTCACTCCAAACCTTTACGCCCTCGCCTGCCTAATCGGCCTCATGTGACGAAAGGAAGTGCCGCAGAAGGTGATTGGGCAAGATCCTGTATTGCTACACTACGGGCCTACCAGCAGGCACTGAAGGATTATGACGGTAAGTTATCAATCAATGGTGCTGACCGGAAAAAGGTTATGATCTGGCATGAGGTCATCGGGGTTAAACCAGATATTGAATTTTGGCAGTGAAGGACTAAATGCGTTGCTAAGAACTATGGTGATACGAAGGGGATTGGCGTTTAAGCTCTCAATATGTATATACATTTGAATATACATATTGACATCTACAATTGCTTACCCTAATGTGTATATACATTTGCGTATACATGGTGATGAAATGAAAAAGCCTTATATTTTTTCTTTCGCTAATAGTAAAGGTGGTGTTGGAAAGACAACGAGTTGTATCGCAGTTGGATGCTGTTTAGCTGAGCTGGGATATAAAACGTTGGTCATCGATCTCGACCACCAAGGGAACATGAGTGATGACCTCGGCCGAGGAGAAGAAGATTATACAATTACAGATCTCTTCGAAGACCCTAAGTTTGATATCAATAAAATCGTCTATCCTGCTCTCGATGGCGAAGAACCTATTTCAAATCTATCTATTATCCCAGCGGATATAACTCTCGCTGTAGAAGCTCGTAGCGCAGAGCGTTTTAGACATCGCCTCACCATACTCGATGACGGCATAAAACGTTTAAGCGAATCCTATGACTTCATCTTGATTGACCTACGACCTGCGATCGACTTAAGCATCGAAAACGCATTGCTCATAACAGATTTGATTGTTGTTCCTGTCGATATGGACCGCCGAGCAGTTAAAGGTATCGATGACTTATTCCAGGTTGTTCGTGAAATCAGACGCAGTGAGAACTTTGTATATACACTTGTAAAGACAAAAGTAAACAAAGCTCATTCTAAGATGCAAAAATCTATCAACGGGCACATTGAAGAAGCTGGTTACAAGGTCGCAGCGACTGAGATCCGCGTAAGTGAATTGTTTAAACAGGCTACGGAACAGCATCGACCTTCTCCATTATTTGCTGCAAATGAAAGGCCCCGAGAAGATTACATGCAACTCACGAAAGAGTTAATTGAGTTGGTGAAGGTTCATTCAAATGAGTAGAAGCGATCGCGTCACTAAGGGTGTTACAAGAGTTGTTGAGAAAAGAAACATTACAACAGGTAGGCAGATGAACCTCAGACTAACAGGTCTTGATGATGATGCTTTATCTATTCTTGTAGAAAAAATTCAAGAAATAGTGCCACAAAAAAACATATCTCGTTCGCGAGTTCTCCGGGCTGTCGGATATCTATGTGACGACGAATATTTTCTAAAAACTCTAGCTGAATCAGTTGTAAATAACACTTAATGTATATACATTTATATATACATTAAGGCGATAGATGTATTTTCTTGTATATTCAAAAGTATATACAAAATTTGTTTTAGTAGGCACTAAAAACTATAACGGTGTTTTCGAATATCACTAAGATTGCACCAAGGTTTGCAGTGCCTTATGTCTTTACCAATCAAATATAGATATAGCGAACAGGTATGCAGCCAGTTCAATTTATATGTATTTACAAATGTATATACACTGAGCTTATGAAATTTTTGCTTTCGGTAAATCTGCCCATTTCGTCGTATATGCAGGTGAAAGCATCTCACGCTTCATCTGCCAGGATTGCTCAATGCCTTGTCCTGCAAACCATACCTTTCCCAAACTTCCCTGGTTAATTTTATCAACGACCTTCATCAGTGCTTCGCTGCCTGGGCGAGGGGCGTGATCATCGAAAAGTGATAACTGGGCTACGCGGGTAGGGGAGAAGTCATTGAGCATTATCCCTGCCTTGGCATAACGAAAACCCGGTTGCCAGATGCGGTCGACGACGCTCTGAGCGGCAGCGATAATATCGCGCGTATCCTGAGTGGCTGTGACCAGCAGCTGCGAACCTGAAAGGCTTGCTTGCGGATCATTGGCAAAAGGTGATGTTCGCATAAAGACCGAAATATGCCGGCAGAACTGCTTTTCCAACCGCAGCTTTTCAGCTGCACGCGTTGCATATTGGCATACAGCCTGACGCATAGCCTGTTCGTCGGTTACGCGTTGGCTAAAACTCCGGCTGCAGATGATTTGCTGTTTGGTCGGGACATTTTCCTCAAGGGAAATACACTTCTCGCCGCGCAGCTCCCGGACCGTTCGCTCGAGAACAACGTGGAAGTTTTTCCTGATAAAGCGAATATCAGAGTCGGCCAGCTCTAAAGCAGTCTTGATCCCCATAAGGTTCAGCCGTTTCCCGATCCTTCTGCCCACACCCCATATCTCCTCCACGGGCTGCAAAGACAGCAGTTTACGAATCCTCGCGTCATCTGTAAGAGCAACCACGCCCTTTGTTGCCGGGTAGGCCTTGCTTGCCCACTGGCAACTTTTAGCTAAAGTCTTGGTTTTCGATATGCCAACGCCTACTGTCAGGCCAGTGTGCTTTTTTACCTTATCTGTAGTGACGCGCAATGATGATCGGCCGGACGCGCAATAAATGCACTTTCCCAAACCACATTACGTGAGAA
>NZ_JAEMGT010000032.1:0-49418 GCF_017655185.1 Rahnella sp. ChDrAdgB13
TGCCTGCCATACTTCCCTCAAAAATTGCCATTACTTATTAACTGACAATTCCTTTTGGGATAGGTTCTAAGCAATCATTGAATATATGTTTTCAAAGAAAGTCTTATAAAAGCGATTTAAAAATAAGGAAAATACCATGATGACAAGGAATGATGACTGGCATCAGGCTGATATTATCGCAGCCCTGAGAAAGAAAGGGACGACACTCGCAGCGGTGTCACGATCCGCCGGATTGAGCTCTTCAACCCTTTCTAATGCACTCTCCCGGCCCTGGCCAAAAGGAGAATTGCTCATCGCCGGGGCGCTGGGCGTTCACCCGTCAATTATCTGGCCAAGCCGTTACTTTGATGCCACCACGTTTCAGATCATCGAACGCCGGTGCCGCATTCCCAATGAGCATAAATGATGCCAATAGAGAATGCCGCCGGAGATACCGGCGGCTTCACTTGAGGCTTATCAGTGATTGATAAACTGTTCTCCCAATTCGATATCTTTACGCAGGATATCCAGCATCGAATCCAGTGATTGCTGTTCGAAAGCGCTGAGCTTGCCAATATCAATGAGCTCAGTGATGCCCTTTTTACCCAACAGAACAGGCTGTGCGAAGAAACGGGCATAATCGCCCTTTCCTTCTACATAGGCGCATTCAACAACGTTACTTTCACCTTGCAGGGCACGAACCAGTGAAAGCCCGAAGCGTGCTGCCGCCTGCCCCATAGACAAAGTAGCAGAACCGCCACCCGCTTTAGCTTCGACCACTTCGGTTCCTGCATTCTGAATACGCTTGGTCAGCGCAGCGATTTCACTATCGCTAAATGCCACACCGGGCACCTGAGACAATAAAGGAAGAATTGTCACCCCAGAGTGTCCGCCAATCACGGGCACGTCAATTTCCTCAGGCTGCTTACCTTTAAGTTCAGCCACGAATGTGTTCGAGCGGATTGCATCGAGCGTGGTGACGCCGAACAGTTTGTTTTTGTCGTACACACCTGCATTTTTCAAAACTTCGGCAGCAATAGCAACCGTGGTATTGACCGGGTTGGTGATAATACCGATTAATGCGTGCGGACAGGTTTTCGCAACCTGCTGAATCAGATTACGCACAATACCGGCGTTAACATTAAAGAGGTCGGAACGATCCATACCCGGTTTGCGCGCCACACCGGCAGAGATCAAAACGATATCCGCGCCTTCAAGCGCTGGCGTTGCGTCTTCGCCACAGAAGCCTTTAATTTTTACTGCAGTAGGGATATGGCTCAGATCGACGGCGACACCCGGAGTAACAGGTGCGATATCGTATAATGACAGTTCGGAACCGGAAGGTAGCTGGGTCTTGAGCAGAAGCGCGAGGGCCTGACCGATACCGCCCGCAGCACCTAGAACTGCAACTTTCATCCTATACTCCTTTTTTATCACTAACTTATAAGTGTCGTGGAATTATTTTGGGTGTGACCTTAATCACTTATACAGCTAAAAACAATCGCTCAACTGCTGGGAAACTGAGCTTGGTCGTTAAGAAAGTAAAAAAACACCGCTTAGCGCCATTTTTCCGGTCTTTTATGACTTTTTATCGGAAAGCTACACCTTAAAAGTAGCACCACAAAACCCGCCAGGTTAAAAAATGGTTAAATTCAATTCAATGTGAGAGCTGAATCGAGATCATCTGATTAACAGCAATCCGGCGAATCATTCCCCGCGATGCACTATTTCGGCATATTCATGACGTCCAGATGTATACTTCGCCGCTGTCATACCCGTCTGAGTGCACAATTCTGATGTTACGTGCCGACCGCGTGTTGCATAAAAATTCAAATATCTGCATAATCAACAAAACGATGATACAGAGACCAGGGTGCAAAATGCGTAATCCTGCTAAACAGGAAGATTTGATCAAAGCCTTCAAAGCACTGTTGAAGGAAGAGAAATTCAGCTCTCAGGGCGAAATTGTCGTCGCACTTCAGGAAGACGGTTTCGATAATATCAATCAGTCAAAAGTCTCACGGATGCTGACAAAATTCGGCGCGGTGCGGACCCGCAACGCAAAAATGGAGATGGTTTATTGCCTGCCTGCCGAAATCGGCGTGCCGACAACGACCAGCCCACTGAAGAATTTGGTCTTAGATATTGACCATAACGACGCCGTCGTCGTTATCCGCACCAGTCCGGGCGCGGCACAGCTGATCGCGCGCCTGCTTGATTCTCTGGGCAAATCCGAAGGGATACTGGGCACCATTGCCGGCGATGACACAATTTTTACCACGCCCGCACGGGGTTTCAGCGTCAGACAACTTCACGACGCAATCCTCAGTTTGTTTGAACAGGAACTCTGATACGGCGATATATTGCGCTGTTTCCTGCTTCAGTTCTGTGCCTGAGGTCAGAAGAAAATAATTTCTGGCCTCGGCCTTCCTTGCCTTATCCAACTATCAGTTACCCTTCTCTAACGTTATATCGTCGTTTTAAAATACACGCCTCACGTCGTTATCCCTGTTAATTCTGTTCACACGAAGCACTTTCCCGTCACATAAACATTTCCATGGTGTGATTGACTGCAAAATTAAGCACAAATAGTCAAATTCACTCAATCCGTTGATTTTACGAAAAATTAACACCAAAAGATCGATTTTCAAGCAATTTTTATTCCTTTTTGTTATTAAAAATTCAAATAGCCCACACATAACCACCAAAATAACTATTAGCAAACTATTAATATTCCGAGTGACTAGATGTATACTCATTTCCGTGGTGTGAAACACCAGTTGTTGAAAACATAATAAAATCGACGAGGTCAAAATCATGAACGTTAAAACTAAAATTGCAACATTAAGCATTCTATCTGCTCTGTCATTCGGTGCTTTTGCAGCACAACCTGTTTCTCAGGATCAGGCCGCTCATCTTCAGTCACACGGGATGATCAGCGTAAGCGGCGTTGCCGGTGCACCTTCTGATATCCGTCAGGCATTGTCTGATAAAGCGGATGCCAAAGGGGCTAAAGCATTTCGTGTTATCGAAGTGCGTGAAGAAGGTAACTACCACGCTACCGCAGAAATTTACCAATAAACCTGGGTAAATGAAGCGAAGGGGCCTGAATGATTCAGGCCCGCGCAAAGCGCATCAAGACGGATTTGTCTCTGCCATCATCAATGTTCCTCCACGCTTTTCGCGTTGCCGGACTCCGATATTCCAGAACTGATGAATCCAAATCTCAACCGGCGTTGCTCTCTCATTTTTTAACATCAACGTCTATGAAATTAGGAAATTATCATGAAAATCATGACCACTATTGCCGCTCTTAGCCTGCTGTCTACTGTTTCTTTCGGCGCGTCTGCCGCACAACTGGTTTCTAATCAGCAGGCAGAGAATCTTCAGCCTATGGGCACTATCAGCGTCAGCGGCGTCAATGGCGTCCCGACAGACATTCGCCAGGAGCTGTCCGATAAAGCCGACAGCAAGGGCGCAAAATCTTATCGTGTGATCGAAGCACATAACGACGGTGCTTATCACGCAACCGCAGAAATCTATCAATAAGATTTCTGAGTCAGTCCCTGATACAAAACCACTGCCTGAGTATTTGAATTAGCGTTACCGGGTTTCAACAGCCACATACCAGCGAAAATTAATGCGCTGTTGAGGCTGTGAAGAGAGAAGACACTGCCACTGCCGCTCTCTTGCTAACGTAACCCTCGTCGTCCTGTCCGACGACACCCTTTGGCCCTCAAACTTTTTGAGGGCCTTTTTTTGTCTGCAAATCGCCGCATAGCCAAATCCCAGGCAAAAAAAAGCACAGCCATCGCTGTGCTTTCAGTTTATACGCTGCGGGTATAACTAACTGTTACTGAGCGGCTTCCGCTTTGGCAGCCAGCGCTGTCAATAACTTCCCGTGAATGCCACCAAAACCGCCATTACTCATCACCAGAATATGATCGCCCGGCTGTGAAGCCTTGATCACCATATCGACCAGTGAATCGACGTCCGCACTCCAGTGCGCAGGCTGGATGCAGCGCTCTGCCACTTCAGCAACCTGCCATGGAATATGCTGCGGCTGAAGCAGGAACACTTCATCGGCGCGACCGAGAGAAGGCGCCAGCTCATTTTTGCTCATGCCCATTTTCATGGTATTTGAACGCGGTTCGAGAACAGCCAGAATACGTGCCGTCCCGCCCACTTTGCTGCGCAATGCAGAAAGCGTTGCCAGAATGGCCGTCGGGTGATGCGCAAAATCGTCATACACGCTCACGCCATTTTCAACGCCACGCAGTTCAAGACGGCGACGGGCATTGATAAAATCACCCAGCGCCTTGCAGGCATCTTCAGGTTTCACACCAACATGACGCGCAGCCGCAATCGCCATCAGCGCATTATGCATATTGTGTTCGCCCACCAGATTCCAGTTCACCTGACCGACCACTTCGCCATGAAGATAAACCTCGAAAGCGCTGGCATCTGGTGTCCGTTTTTTTGCATCCCAGGCGCAATTTTCTGCTTCACCGGCAAATTCCTGTTCGCTCCAGCAGCCCATCGCCATCACTTGTTTCAGCGGCGTGTCATGCTCAGGAAGGATAATTTTACCTTTACCCGGCACCAGACGAACAAGGTGGTGGAACTGTTTCTGGATCGCTTTCAGATCATCGAAAATATCCGCGTGATCGAATTCGAGATTGTTCAGGATCAACGTCCGCGGGCTGTAGTGAACGAATTTGGAGCGCTTATCAAAGAACGCGCAGTCATATTCGTCCGCTTCCAGAACCATAAACGGGCTGTTTCCAAGACGAGCAGAAACCTCGAAGTTGCCCGGCACGCCGCCAATGACGTAACCCGGCTCGTAGCCGCAGGCTTCAAGGATCCACGTAACCATTCCCGCCGTTGTGGTTTTGCCGTGCGTACCCGCGACAGCAATAACCCAGCGCTCCGGCAGAACATGATCGTGCAGCCACTGCGGGCCGGAGACATACGGGATCCCCAGTTCGAGCACGGCTTCGACACACGGGTTTCCGCGCGTCATCGCGTTGCCGATAATTACCAGATCCGGTTGAGGATCTAACTGAGCCGGATCGTAACCCTGGATCAGCGCGATCCCTTGTTTTTCCAACAGCGTACTCATCGGTGGATAAACGTTGTCGTCCGAACCGGTTACCTGATGCCCTTGTGCACGTGCCAGCATCGCCAGCCCGCCCATAAACGTGCCGCAAATCCCAAGAATATGAATGCGCATATATTTTCCATTAATGCCTTTAAGTCAGCTGCTATTCTACCGCTCAGAATCGCCCAGAAGAAATGGATTTGCCTATGATTCGTCCATATATTTGGGCTAAACTGCCCATGCTCTTGTGAAGGTTTTATTAACGAACCGTTATCCATCCTAGATTCAGGGAACGTGTTATGAAAACGTTAGGCGAATTTATTGTTGAAAAACAGCAAGACTTTCCTCATGCAACCGGTGAGCTCACCGCCTTGCTGTCAGCAATAAAACTCGGCGCTAAAATCATTCACCGCGATATCAACAAAGCGGGTCTGGTTGACATTCTCGGCACCAGCGGTGCAGAAAATGTGCAGGGTGAAGTACAGATGAAACTCGATCTGTACGCAAATGAAAAATTGAAAGCGGCGATGAAAGCACGTGGAGAAATTGCCGGTATCGCGTCTGAAGAAGAAGATGAAATTGTCATTTTCGATGGCGAACGTGCTGAAAATGCGAAATACGTTATTTTGATGGATCCGTTAGACGGCTCTTCAAACATCGACGTGAACGTTTCAGTCGGAACCATCTTCTCGATCTACCGCCGGACTTCTCCGCTTGGCCAGCCCGTAACGGAAGCAGACTTCCTGCAACCGGGGAACCGTCAGGTTGCCGCAGGTTACGTGGTTTACGGCTCTTCCACCATGCTGGTTTACACCACCGGCGCAGGCGTTCATGCCTTTACTTATGATCCTTCACTCGGTGTATTCTGCCTCTCTCACGAAAAAGTCCGTTTCCCTGCAAAGGGCAACATGTACTCCATTAATGAAGGCAACTACATCAAATTCCCTCTCGGCGTTAAAAAATACATCAAGTATTGCCAGGAGCAGGATGAAGCGACGCAACGCCCTTACACCTCACGTTATATCGGTTCACTGGTTGCAGATTTCCACCGCAACTTGCTGAAAGGTGGCATCTATATTTATCCGAGCACAGCCAGCCATCCGAACGGAAAATTGCGTTTGTTGTATGAATGCAACCCGATGGCATTCCTGGCCGAACAAGCTGGTGGTAAAGCCAGTGACGGTAAAAACCGCATTCTGGATATCATTCCGCAAAAACTGCACGAACGCGCACCGTTCTTCGTCGGTAACAGCTCAATGGTTGAAGATGCAGAACGCTTTATCGCTGAATTCCCCGATGAATAAACCAGTACCCGACTCAAAAATCATCTAAGAATGAACGTGATACCTCTGTAACTTAGCGTTTCTCAAACGCAAAAAAGGTGGCTTTTAAAGCCACCTTTTTATTGTCTTCACCGTCACATTCAACGTATTAGTAATGCTCAGCGCGGTTTAGCTTAAACACCGCCATGCTTTCCGCCAGCAGTTGCGCCTGCTCTTCCAGAGAACGCGTGGCCGCCGTGGCCTGCTCGACCAATGCCGCGTTCTGCTGCGCAACCTGATCCATCTGCGTAATCGCCACATTCACCTGTTCGATGCCGTGCGTCTGTTCAGTAGTTGCGATGGAAATTTCGCGCATCAGGCTGGTCACCCGCGTTACTTCACTGGAAATCTCAACCATCGTATCCGCCGCAGATTTCACCATCGCCGAACCTTCGGACACGCGGCTTTCTGAATCTCCGATCAGCTCTTTGATTTCACGGGCGGATTGCGCACTGCGCTGCGCCAGACTGCGAACTTCACCGGCCACCACCGCGAAACCGCGCCCCTGCTCACCGGCGCGGGCGGCTTCCACTGCGGCGTTCAGCGCCAGGATGTTGGTCTGGAATGCAATGCCGTCAATCACGCTGATAATGTCACCGATACGTTTCGAACTGTCGGTAATCCCCTGCATTTTATCCATCACCTGATGGACAACTTCGCTGCCCTTATCGGCAATGACGGAGACGCTTTGCGCCAGCTGATTAGCCTGCTCGGAATTCGCCGCGTTCATGCGCACCGTTGATGTCAGCTGTTCCATACTGGCGGCGGTTTCTTCCAGAGAAGCGGCGGATTCTTCCGTACGTTGCGCCAGATGTACGTTGCGCCAGATGAACGTTACCGGCGGCCAGTTCGCGGGAGCCTACATCAATCTGATTCCCGGCATCGCGGACGCGCCCGACTGAGAGCACCAGCGAATCCTGCATTTGTTTCATGGCCTTGAGCAGGCGTCCCATTTCATTATTACGTGAATCATCGATTTCATGCGTCAGATCGCCTTTGGCAATGAATTCGAGCTGCGCTATAGAGAAATTCAGCGGATGCATAATAATTTTTTGCAGAGCAAACCAGGCGATCAGCGCAATCGCCAGTGCGATAAGAAAACCGATCACAATCACGGTCACCTGAATGCGGGCATTAGTACGTGCCTGTTCGATTCTCCGGGCCGTATTATCGGTGGCGTACGCCCGGAAATCTGCCAGCGCTTTGTCGTAAGCATTGCTGTACGGCGTGATTTTATTTTCCAGTACGTCGTAATAACCGTCGGCGCTTTGCGCCTGAAGTGCGGCCAGAAGTGGCACCAGGCCGTTAGCCTTATAAGCTTCGTAGCTTTTACTGACCGCCGCCGATAATTCACGGCCCCGCTCGGTGTCATCCTGAATGCTGTTGAATTTCGCCAGATCTGCATCAGCCTGTTTGATGTAACCGGCAATCCGGTCGGTGGTGGATTTGGCGTCGTCCATCATGCCAATTTCAAGCTGACGCACCGCAACACCACTGGCAACACGCGTGCGCAGCGAGAAACTGTAGCTGTCTGCCAGCGATCCCAGTTCATCTCCCTGAAGCTGGTTAATTTTCTGTAGTGAAGTGGCACTTTGCCGGATGGCATTGGCGCCAAGGACACTAACCAGCAACAAAATCAACGTCATCACGACCAGTAAGCCAATCAGACCGGCTTTTACGCTCAACTTATTCAACATACGGTGTTATCCAGCTATTCAGGTGAAAAGGAGAAACTGCGAATGAGGTAGGGATCAGGTTTGCCTGATTTTTTGTATGAATATTGTTATCGGCAATCCACTGAATCTCTTGATAAGAAAAGCAAAAACAGCCAGTTACACGGTAAAGAGGTACATGCGTAATGTTTACTGCCGATTCTGAAGATTTTGCCAATCCTCAGCAGCAGGTCATGCCGGAAAATTGGCAAAGGCGATACGACGAAAAGGGCGGGAAATCACGGGAGAGTTGGCTATAATGTGCGGCACTCTATTCCTGGTTCAATGAAGGAAACCAACAATGAGCTTACTGAACGTGCCGGCAGGCAAAGAACTGCCAGAAGATATCTACGTTGTTATCGAAATCCCGGCAAACGCGGATCCTATCAAATACGAAGTTGATAAAGACACGGGTGCACTGTTCGTAGACCGTTTCATGTCTACCGCAATGTTCTACCCAGCGAACTACGGTTACATCAACCATACCCTGTCTCTGGACGGCGACCCGGTTGACGTACTGGTTCCAACGCCATACCCGCTGCAACCAGGTTCTGTGATCCGCTGCCGTCCTGTTGGCGTTCTGAAAATGACTGACGAATCTGGTGAAGATGCGAAAGTTGTTGCGGTTCCGCACACCAAACTGAGCAAAGAATACGATCACATCGAAGATGTAAACGACCTGCCAGAGCTGCTGCGCGGCCAGATCACTCACTTCTTCGAGCAATACAAAGCGCTGGAAAAAGGCAAATGGGTGAAAGTTGAAGGTTGGGCTGATGCCGCTGCTGCAAAAGCTGAAATCGTGAGCTCCTTCGAGCGCGCTAAAAACAAGTAATTGTTTTCTGCGACACGAAAAAAAACACCGTCCACTGGGCGGTGTTTTTTTATGTATAACGCGTTGGCTAGCAACGACTATTTCTGACGACCTTGCTCAGATTACTCGCTGACCGGTTCGTTACGCTTCACCCAGTCGCCACCCTCAATTCTCGGCACACCATCCAGTGAGCGAATGTAGAGGTAAATCCAGGCACTGCCGTAAGGCGTCGAGATCAGCTCGCGACGGTAATCTTTCGTATTGCTTTTCAGCTCATCCAACTCAGCCATGATTGACGAGTTAATGCGGTAAACTTCGCAATAGACCTTCCCGTCCCCTGGAATGACTGCCGGATAGTGCCCCAGATTATAAAGCGCATACCCTTCCAGCTCATGGTCACCCAACCATTGAGCATTCGTCATCCAATGACTGTTGCCTTGCTTGCGTCGCAGACTACCGTAAACAATTATTCGCATGTTTATATTCGTATAGTAAAAGTCACATGAATTAAAACTCAAACTGATAGAGCAAATCCAATGCCTGATCAATGCCCGATACCGCCTGCAGATAAAGCTTCGGCATCAACCGATAGCGCAATGTCAGGGTTGCCAGCGAGTCAAATATCCCGACACCATATTTCACCTGTAAACCCGGTAAAACATAGCCACTGACCACGACCTGAGAACTGTCTCCCACGCCTTGAGTATCCAGCGCCAGATTGCTGACGCCAAATGCCTCGCCGATTTTACCCACAAGTTTACCACTTTGCGCAACCCCTAACCCGATAAGAGCTGAGGTCATAGCACCGCTGTCACCGCCAGAATTGTCTAATCCTTGCCCGCGAAGCAGGTAGGACAAGGCTTCCTGCTGCGACATCGCCGGATCTGAGAATATTTCAAGTTTAGGTGCATCTGCCTCGCCGGTAACGCGTAAACCGGCTACAACGTCATTTTCTGTCGCTTCAGGGTTACGGATGGCTTCCAGATTCAGCAGTGGCTGGTCCGCCGGACCGGAGAATAACAGCTGACCTTTGCGCACAATTAAGTCCTGACCGTACGCATGGAAACGCCCGGACGGAATATTAATTTGTCCGTTCAGACCCAACCCGCGGCTGTCCTGAGCCACTTTCAGCGCACCTTCCAGACGGGCTTTCAGACCAAACGCGTCCAGACGCACATCCGGGCCGATATTGACCATCAGGTTGCTATTGATCGGAATCGAAGCCGAAACGGGTGCGATCGGCTGACGCTGATCGTTAAGCATCACTTCATCCGACGAAATGCCCACAGCGCTTTCCGGCAGTTCCTGCACGGTAATGCGCGCCCAAGGAATATCGACGGTGCCGTTGAGGGAGAACAATTGCGGCGTGGCATCAAACACCAGGTCCGGCGAAACATCCAGCCGCACCATCGGCGGCACCGAAACGCGGACTTTATTCCCGCGCGCGGCAATACGGGCGCGCCAGGCGTTGATTTCGCTCCAGTCGGCGTTACCGTTCAGCTCCAGCTGACCCTGAGCGGTTTTGATGACGCCTTCCATAATCGACGACATGCCGTTGAAGTTGATGTTGATATTGGCATCCGTGATATCAAACGGCATAAATTGCCCGTCGAAATCGACGCCTGTCAGCGCCAGTTTGCCGAAGACCTGCGGTTTTTGCGCATCACCGCCCAACCGCAGATTCGCATTCAGGATGCCGGAGGCTTTCTCACCATCCATCAGTGCGGGTTGCAGCAATGCCATAGAAACACGGGCGATATTCACGTTCCCGCTGAGATTACGTTTCCCTTGCGGATCGGCGATCTGGATATTGCCGTCGAGCTGGCCGTTGTGGGTAATTTTGATCAGCCAGTCGAGATTTGCCCGACCATTGTTCAGCCCGGCGTTCAGATTCAGCGTATCGAACGCGACCGGCAGCGGATTCCCCTGCACCAGTTGCTGTACTTTCACGCCTTTACCCACCAGCGAAATGCTGGCCTGCGGCAGACCGCCTTCGGCTTTCCAGCTCACGTCGGCTTTGCCGCTGAATGTCCCGCTCAGCTGCGTATCGTCAGTGAGGAAAGGTTTGATCATCGCCAGATCAAAGCGGTTCAGCACCACGCTGGCCTGCCCGCTGGCACCGGCATCAATGGTTTTCGGTACGCACAGATCTGCATTCGGATTTTGCCAGCAGTGTGGCCCGACGGTGATCCGCTGCTCTTTATTGAAATAATCCAGCGCGATAGAACGGTTGAGACGCCACTGCCCGACCGGCGTATCAAACGACGTATTGTTGATAGTGCCTTTCCATTCTTCGGTTGCGCGGTCAAAACTGCCGGTCAGCGCCAGGCGCCCCGAGACCGGTTTGCCCTCCACTTTCAGCGTCAGCTGATGCTGCTTTTCATTGCCTTTGGCTTCCAGATTGATATCTGAAATATCCAACGCATCCTGCTTAAGTTGCTGGACGCGCACAGCAAGATTGCCCTGAATCTGATCGGTGGAACTGACGTCGCCCTTCACAGCCACGCGACGCACCGTCAGCGCCTGCCATTTCAGGCCGGTGGCAGTCAGATCGGCCAGCAACTTCGGCGCTTTCAGATCACCGCGCAGTTGCAGCATCCCTTTCACCACGCCGCCCAGCCCCGGCAATGCGCCATCAAGATGCGGCGCATCCACTTTAGCATCCAGATTCCAGGTGTCGCTGAGCTTGCCTTTCACGTCCAGATTATTGCGCCCCAGCTCAAGGTGCAGCTGTGGAATATCCCACTGCCCGTAGCTGTTTCCGCGTACGTTGCCCTGCGCTTTGACCGCGTTTTGTTTGACGTTACCGGTCACATCCAGCACCGGAACCTGCATCTGCCACGTGCCGCCATACAGGCTGCCGCGCGTGGTAATTTTACCCTGCAACTTCGCAGGCCAGTCCGGCCACTGTCTGGCGGTGTTAATCCCCGTCAGTTTCAGTTCGCTGTTCCAGCTTATTGCTTTGCTCCAGTCGACCACGCCGGTCAGGTCTGTATTGCCTTCCAGCGCCGCCAGGCGCAGCAACGTCAGTTTGAATTGCTCCACGTTCCCTTTACCGTCAACGGTCAGCGTGGCGGGCGGGATCTGATCGCCTTTGAAATCAGAACGCAGCGAAAGCGCATAATCCGTCGCTTTACCGCTGAAATTCAGTTTGAAGCCTTTCACCTGATACTGCGGCGTGCCGGTCAGCGGCCACTGCAATGCATCGCTGCTGAGTTTCAGATCCAGCGGCAGTCCGGTTTCCGCCAGCTGAGTCTGCAACGCCAGTTGGGCACGCACCGGGCCGGAAAGGTTCAGCCCCACATCAAGCTTGTCGCGCAGATCCCCGGCAATTTTAAGTTTGATCTTCTCACCTTTGAGCGGATCGAGATTCACGGCAGTATTAACCGTCATATCCACCGGCCAGTTTTGATTCAGCGTTGCCTGCCCGATGCCGTCCAGCGAACCCTGTGGCGAACGCACCTGCAATTTATCGAGCTTAACGATCTGATTTTGCGTACTGGCTTTCAGTTCGAAACGGGTGATGAGCACATCGGTGTCACCGGTCAGACGCAGGTTTTCACCGAGAATTTGCTGAATATCGAGATCGACCGGCAGACGGAATTCCGGTAATTCAGGCAGCAGCGGTTTGGCAAACAGCTCCTGTAAAGTCTCACCCAGTGGTTTTTCAGGCACCATAACGGCCGGTTCTGCCGGTTTTCCGGTAGCCTTTTCGACCGCTTTGTCCTGCGCCGCCTGAACAACTTCCGGTAACGGATTGACCGGCGTTTTCGGCAAGGCAATCAGCAACCCGCCGATATGCGTTGGCATCAGCTGAATCGCCCGCCCTTCCCAGTGCGCGCCGGTGCGGAATGACGCCAGAGAAATCGCGCGGTCATCGAGCGTCACGTTGATATTATCCAGCGTCAGCACGCGCAGCGTAATCGGATACGGCGTGCTGAGATTGGTCAGCGGCTCGCTGTTTTCTGGCTGAGGTTGCTCCGCCGCCGGCGTCATTTCTTTGGTGTTCACCACCACATTGACGTCCTTCACGCGGAGCGCGTTAACGCACAGCGCGCTGTTTTTCAGGCACGAAAAATCGAGCGAAAGATGGAATTCTCCCGCTTTCACGTCAACGCCCGGCATTTCGTAATGCACACCTTTAAGGGTCAGATCGCGCCATCCGCCTTCGGTGCTGGCGATATTCAGCCCCGGCACGAAGCGGTTCGCGCCATTGATCATCAGATGCAGACCGGTTTGCGTACCGACTAAAAACGCCACCAGACTGATGATCAGCAGCAGGAAGATCAGGAAACCCAGGCAGATTTTCTTAAATACACTCATAATTCCGGACCTAAACCGATGTAAAACTGCAATCCATGCTCATCTTTGTCGCCAACGGGGGCGGCAACGTCTAATTTCACCGGGCCGATCGGTGAAGCCCAGCGCACGCCTACGCCCGCACCGGTTTTAAAATCATTTTGCGTGATGTCGTTCACCGCTTCGCCGGAATCTACAAACACCGCACCCCACCATTTTCCGGTCACGTTGTACTGATATTCCACCGAACCGGTGCCCAGATACGAGGCGCCCGTCAGTTTGCCGTCATCATCGCGCGGGGAAATGGATTTGTATTTGTAACCACGAATGCTGCGGTCACCACCGGCAAAGAATCGCAGGGACGGCGGCACGCGCTCGAAGTCATTGGTTTCAATCCAGCCCAGATTGCCGCGGAATACGAAACGATGTTTTTCAGCCAGCGTGCGGATCCAGACGTTCTGCGCCTGAATCACGGCGAAATCGACGTCCGAGCCCCAGGTCGTATCCGAGACATCCAGAGAATAACGCTGGGAATCGCCCCAGGTCGGCATCAGTCCGCCGCGCTGACGCGTACGGTTCAGGCTCACGCCCGGATAAATCAGCATCGTCGTGTTAGTGACGCTGCCTTGGGTAAAGTGGTCGAGGCTCCAGCGCAGGTTAACAGCGTGCTGCCAGCCGCTGGACAAATCCCAGTAACGGGCCAGATTCACCGTGGTGGAATCGGAGTTGGTGTCGTTCAGGTCTTCACGTTTGAAGCCGCCCTGAACCAGGTAATACTGTTCGAGCGGCGATTTCAGCAGCGGAATTTTATAGCTGAGATCCAGCGATTGTTCAGGGCCGGAGAGCGTCGTGGAAGTTTCAAAGCTCTGACCGCGATCGTTAACCCACGGTTTTTTCCAGTTAGCCGTCAGACGCGGACCGATATCCGTGGAAAAACCGACACCGGTTTCGATCGTATTTTCGGTACGCGGTGACACCAGCGCATTCAGCGGCAGCGTTTTTGTGGCTTTGGCATCAGTAAAATCTGGTGACACAACGACCGAGTTAAACCATCCCGTGGCGGACAGGCGGCGGTTAAGCTCAGCCAGTTGCGCAGACGTGTAATAATCACCCGGCTTAAATGGCACCAGATTTTGCAAATATTCATCGCGGATTTGCGAGCCCTGATAATGAACGCCGCCAAAGCGATAGCGGTCACCGCTGTCGAACTGGATATCCCAGAACGCTTTGTGTTCATCTTCAATCACGCCCAGCTGGCTTTTGCGCATATTGGCATCGAAGTACCCTTTGCGCACGGCCTCGCCGGTCAGAGAACTTTTAAAACTGTCGTAGGTGCCGTGGTTCAGAATGGTGCCTACCGCAGGAACCTGCTCTTTCTTCAGTTTCTCAAACTCATCATCTTTGGCCGCCTGACCTTCAATAACGACATTCGTGCCAGCGATTTTTACCGGCGTACCCGGCGTCACTTTGGCAATCAATACCGGGCGGCCCGGCGGAGGGGTTTCGCGGTAATCGAAATCGATTGTTGGCGAATAATAGCCTAATGGCCGCAACCCCTGCTCAATGGCGGCGCTGACACGCGCGCGAAACCGCCCGTTAGCCCCGACTTCATCACTTTGAATTGAAGATAAGCGAACGCGAACGTTCCTTTCCAAATCGCCATCCAGGCCTTCCAGCTGCAAACGCACTTTCGCTGCCATGGAGAGTGAGGGGGCCAGCAGTACACATAACAAACCCAGTTCACGATATCGTGGCACACGCACTCCTGCTAATTTTGCTGTCCTGTTAAAAAATTCGTTACCCGCCGGGGCGTATCTGTTCGTTTCTGGCAGATTCATCTTTCCAAAGTCAGATGACAGCATTTTAGTGCTAATACCCTGAAAATGTTCAACGACGAAGCAACGTTCCCCGTATTGTGTGCAAAGACGCAATCAGATACAACTAAGAGTGGCCTGTTGGTCACTGATATTCACTAAGACCTTTAGTTACAAACCTTGTTCATTAAAGCAACAACTGGAGTTTTCCGTGGTGCAACTTTCCGATAAAGCGCAACCCGTCAGTCATGAGGATGCGTTACCTGGCCGTACAACCCCGATGCCGGTTGCAACGATTCACGCAGTAAACGGCCATTCAATGACGCATGTGCCTGATAATATGGAAGTCGCCATCTTTGCGATGGGCTGCTTCTGGGGCGTTGAGCGTTTATTCTGGCAGCAGAATGGGGTTTACAGTACAGCCTCCGGTTACAGCGGCGGTTTCACACGGAACCCGACTTACCGCGAAGTATGTACCGGCCAGACTGGCCACGCCGAAGTCGTCCGCGTGGTGTTTGATCCGACAGTTATCAGCTACGCGAAGTTGCTGCAAATCTTCTGGGAGAATCACGATCCGGCTCAGGGGATGCGTCAGGGCGGCGATATCGGGACACAATATCGCTCTGCATTGTATGTTCTGAGCGCAGACCAGCAGGATCAGGCGCTGGCCAGCCTGGCGAGTTTCCAGCAGGCGATGGATGAAGCGAACGATAAGCGCACCATCACCACAGAAATTGCTGAAGCCCTGCCGTTCTATTATGCAGAAGACGATCATCAGCAATATCTGTATAAAAACCCGGAAGGCTATTGCGGATTAGGCGGCATCGGTGTCTGTTTACCGCCGCAATAATGCGGGATTTTTAAGCGCTGGCGGCAGTCTCAGTGCTGCTGCTATACTATGCGGGTCACAAATGTGGCCCTTTAAAACTATTTCTGGCAATTATCTTTGTTTTTCATCCTTACGCTTTTTTCTTATGAACTGCTTTTTACGGCTTCATTTAAAAAGATGTTCTTTTAAGCAACAAAAATAATGAGAGCCTTTCCCTGCCGGTTTACCCCGGTGTTAAACGGATAGATTATGTTAAACAGTATTTTACTGATTCTTTTACTCATCGCGATCAGTGCATTTTTCTCGCTGTCAGAGATATCGCTGGCAGCTTCCCGCAAAATCAAACTTAAACAGTTGGCAGACGAAGGAGACGTCAATGCCGCACGCGTAATGAAATTACAGGAAACCCCTGGCCTGTTCTTTACGGTGGTTCAGATTGGCCTGAATGCCGTCGCCATCCTCGGTGGTATCGTCGGTGATGCCGCGTTCTCCCCCGCTTTCCAGACTTTCTTTGTTCGCTTTATGTCGCCTGAACTGGCGGATCAAATCAGTTTCATCTGCTCATTCGCACTGGTCACCAGCCTGTTTATTCTGTTTGCTGACCTTACGCCGAAGCGCATCGGTATGATTTCACCTGAGTCGGTTGCCGTCCGTATAGTCAACCCGATGCGTTTCTGTCTGATGATTTGCCGCCCGATGGTCTGGTTCTTTAACGGCATGGCAAACATGATTTTCCGTTTGTTCAAACTGCCGATGGTTCGTAATGACGATATTACGACAGACGACATTTATGCCGTGTTTGAAGCCGGTGCACTGGCTGGCGTGCTGCGTAAACAGGAACATGAGTTGATTGAAAACGTGTTTGAACTCGAATCGCGTACCGTTCCGTCGTCCATGACCTCGCGTGAAAGCGTGATCTATTTTGACCTTCGCGAAAGCGAAGAAAGTATTAAAGAGAAAATCGCCACGCATCCACATTCCAAATTCCTGGTTTGCGATGGTCATATCGATCAGGTCGTCGGCTATGTCGATTCCAAAGATTTACTGAACCGCGTGCTGGGCAATCAGAGCCTGATGCTGAGCAGCGGCGTGCAAATCCGTAATGCGCTGATTGTGCCGGATACCCTGACGCTTTCCGAAGCGCTGGAAAGTTTCAAAGCGGCAGGCGAAGATTTCGCGGTGATCCTCAACGAATACGCGCTGGTCGTGGGTATTATCACGCTCAATGACGTGATGACGACGCTGATGGGCGACCTTGTCGGTCAGGGCATGGAAGAGCAGATTGTGGCCCGTGACGAGCATTCATGGCTGATTGAAGGCGGTACGCCAATTGAAGATGTCATGCGCGTGCTGCATATCGAAGAATTCCCGCAGTCCGGCAACTATGAAACCATTGGCGGTTTCATGATGTTCATGCTGCGTAAAATTCCAAAGCGTACGGATTTCGTGAAATTCGCTGGTTATAAATTTGAAGTCGTGGATATCGACAGCTACAAAATTGATCAGCTGCTGGTGACCCGGATTATCGATCAGCCTGCTGCTCCTTTGCTGCCAAAAACACCGCAGGAAATTAAAGACGAGAAGAAGGCACAGGCGTAACGTCATCCGTTCTTTGTTCTCCGGAAAGACAAACGGCCCCAAAAGGGGCCGTTATTGTTTGCGCAAGCTGCTCGCAAAAGGCGGCAGCGACAACGCGCAGGGCTGTCAGCCCATTTCCGCCTGCAGGTGCGTCACCTGGCGGTTAACTTCCGACATCACGCTGAAATGGCGCTTATCCCGGACCTTTGGCAACAAGATTTTGCCTTGGTCAAACTCGAACGCGCCGACGTCTTTAATATACAAACGCCCACGAAACAGTGTCTTGACGTACTTTGCGACTTTCATCGGATTGTAACGCTGGAAGATTCTCATTTTTCTACTTTTCTCCGTTAAATCACTGCATGCACCAGCCACGTCGCAAGGCGACAGATACTGGGGCAGAAAAAGGTCGATTGCAGTGAAGAGACCTATAACATAGCAGGGCAGTCAGGTATTGCCAGTGTATTTAACTGCTTTTACATTGCTTTTCAGTATTGTCCTAAGTCTTGACGCTAAATGGCAGTATAACCCTGCTTTATGTGGCAATTTTGTAACCTGCAACACAAATTTAACAACCCAACAGGACAGACCACTTGGGCGATCCTATGATGGAGTGGACTGTTCATTTGCGCCCCGGAGAATCTATGCTTTTAAGAAGTCTTTTTGTGATCACTTTTATGACATTTTCGCTTTTTGCTTCCGCTCATAATTTTACCGTCGGCCAGCGCGTGGCTCCTGTCGGCGTAGACGATAAAGGCGAGCTTAGTGACGTCAATGACCAGTTCAGCTACAGCAAATGGAACAGCGCGAAATTGCCGGGCAAAGTCCGCATCGTGCAGCACATGGCGGGCAGAAGCAGCGCCAAAGCGCTCAATGAACCGCTGATCACCGCCATCCGCGCCGCAAATTTGCCGCACGATCGTTACCAGACCACCACTATCGTTAACACTGACGACGCAATCATCGGCACAGGCCTGTTCGTGCGTAAAAGCATTGAAAGCGGCAAGCGTGAATTCCCGTGGTCACAGGTGATTGTCGACAACAACGGAGCAGTGAAAAAAGCATGGGAACTGCAACCGGAAAGTTCGGCGGTCGTCGTGCTGGATAAAAATGGCGTGATCAAATTTGCCAAAGACGGGCAACTGACGTCGCAGGAAGTGCAGCAGGTGATTACGCTGGTAGATCAGCTGGTGAAAGAGTAATGAAGAAAACCCCGGCGTGAAACCGGGGTTTTTGTATCAGAAGAGAGAAACCCGGAAGCCCGGATTCAGGAAAGACTCACGCGGCGTATACGTCAGCGTCTGCCCTTTCCAGTCATGCACCTGCGCACCGGCGGCCAGCGCCACGGCGTGTCCGGCGCCAGTATCCCAGATATTGGTCGGCCCGAAGCGTGGATAAAGCTGCGCAGAACCTTCGGCCACCAGACAGAATTTCAGCGATGAGCCGATAGCCACGGTCTGATGTTCGCCCAGCTGCGCCAGATAATCCTGCAATTCCGGGTCATTACTGAAATGTGAGCGACTCACAACCACCAGCGGCGGATGCGCTTCGAGCACCTGAATCTGCCGGCGCTCGCCCTGGTCTTCCTTCCACGCCTTGCCTTCGGCTGCGCTGTACATCACTCGGGTTACCGGCACATACACCACGCCCAGCACCGGAACACCGTCTTCGATCAGCGCGATATTTACAGTGAATTCACCGTTACGCTTCAGAAATTCTTTGGTGCCATCCAGCGGATCGACCAGCCAGTAACGTGTCCATGTCTGACGCTCGCTCCAGCTTTGCGGATCCTCTTCCGACAACATCGGCGTTTGCGGATCCAGCTTTTGCAAACCGGCCTTAATCACGTTATGCGCCGCAATATCGGCAGCCGTGACCGGGGAATCGTCTTTTTTATGACGCGCATCGAGCGGCTGCTCGCCGTCATAGACCGCCATAATGGCGTCGCCCGCCTCGCGCGCTAACTGACAAATTTGTTCTAACATCTTTTACCTCAATGCTTTGATTCTCATTTCTCAAGCCTAGTTTTTTTTACCGTGAATAGCCATCCCGTAATGTTACCGGGCCAGCGTAATGACGGTTTAAAGACGTCATAAAGTTGTTACAACTCACATTTATTTATGGCAACTGGTTACAGTCTCAGCAAATTTTGAGATACATATCCGGTTTTTCTTTTCCGGGCGTCGCCCGTTCTCTGGAGGCAAGGCAATGAATAAGCGTCATCTGACGTTATCCCTGTTGGCTACGCTGGTCGCAACATCTGCGGGCGCGGCACAGGTAGATCTGCGCATCATGGAAACCACGGATCTGCACAGCAACATGATGGACTTCGATTACTACAAAGATAAACCGACGGACAAATTCGGGCTGGTGCGCACCGCCAGCCTGATCCACGCGGCGCGTAACGAAGTGACCAACTCTGTGTTAGTCGATAATGGCGACATCATTCAGGGCAGCCCGCTGGGCGACTACATGGCATCAAAAGGGCTGAAACAGGGCGATGTTCATCCCGTTTATCTGGCCATGAACACGCTGGATTACGCGGTCGGTAACCTGGGGAATCACGAGTTCAACTATGGTCTGGATTACCTGAAGAAAGCGCTGGCCGGGGCGAAATTCCCGTACGTGAATGCCAACGTCATTGACGACAAAACCGGTAAGCCGTTGTTCACACCTTTCCTGATAACCGATAACGCAGTCAAAGACCGCGACGGCAAAACGCATAATCTGCGCATCGGTTATATCGGTTTCGTACCTCCGCAAATCATGGTCTGGGACAAGGCTAATTTGCAAGGCAAAGTGACGGTCGCCGATATCACCGAAACCGCGAAAAAGTGGATCCCGGAGATGCGTAAACAGGGCGCCGACATCATTGTCGCCATTCCGCACTCCGGCCTGTCGGGCGATCCGTATAAAACGATGGCCGAGAACTCGGTGTATTACCTGAGCCAGGTGAAAGGCATAGACGCCATTATGTTCGGTCACGCGCATGCTGTTTTCCCCAGCGAAGAGTTTGCCAATATCAAAGGCGCTGACATCAAACAGGGGACGCTGAATGGCATTCCTGCGGTGATGCCGGGCATGTGGGGCGACCATCTGGGCGTGGTGGATATGGTTTTAAATAACGACGGCAACGGCTGGAAAGTTGAAACCGCGAAGGCCGAAGCGCGCCCGATTTATGATAAGGTGCAGAAGAAATCGCTGGCCGCTGAAGATCAGGAGCTGGTGAAAGTCCTCGCGCATTCTCACGATGCCACACGCGAATTTGTCAGCAAGCCGATCGGCAAATCTAATGACAACATGTACAGCTATCTGGCCCTGGTTCAGGATGACCCGACCGTGCAAATCGTCAATAATGCGCAGAAGGCCTATACCGAGCATTTCATTCAGGGTGATCCGGATTTAGCGAATCTGCCGGTATTATCCGCTGCAGCACCGTTCAAAGTGGGCGGGCGTAAAAACGATCCGGCCAGCTATGTTGAAGTGGAAAAAGGTGAGCTGACCTTCCGTAATGCGGCAGATTTATACCTGTATCCGAATACGCTGGTGGTGATGAAAGTCACCGGTCAGGAACTGAAAGACTGGCTGGAATGCTCTGCGGGTCAGTTTAATCAGATTGACGTGAACAGCACTAAACCGCAGTCGCTGATCAACTGGGACGGATTCCGTACCTATAACTTCGACGTGATCGATGGCGTGAATTATCAGATTGATGTCAGCCAGCCGGCGAAATATGACGGCGAATGTACGCTCATCAACAAAGATGCTGAGCGCATTAAAAACCTGACGTTTAACGGTAAGCCTATCAATCTGAAAGCGACATTCCTGGTTGCTACAAACAACTACCGTGCCTACGGCGGAAAATTTGCGGGCACCGGCGATAAACATATTGCCTTCGCGTCGCCGGATGAGAACCGTTCTGTAGTGGCTGCATACATCGGCGCAGAAACCAAAAAGCACGGTGCCGTTACGCCAACGGCGGACAACAACTGGAAGCTGGCAACGATTAAAGCGCCGCAGCCGCTGGATATCCGCTTCGAGACATCGCCGGGCGACAAAGCCGCAGCCTTCATCAAATCTCACGCGCAATATCCGGTCACCGCCAAAGGCACGGACGATATTGGCTTCGAGGTTTATCAGGTCGATTTGCAAAAATAGCCCTTCACTCAACGCTCCTCCGGGGGCGTTTTTTCTTTCTGTACTTCTTTTGAGCTATAGCCTTGCCTTAAAGATGCATTTATAATGCATGTTATAAATTAATTCATTTAACGAGGCTTCATCATGGACTATCGCGACCAACCTCTTGGCGCTCTGGCTGTTGCCATTCCGCGCGCAACCCGTCTTTTTCGTCAGTATGATTTAGATTTCTGCTGTGGTGGCAAACAAACGCTTCTGCGCGCCGTAACCAAAAAAGAGCTGGATATTGATGCGATCGAACAGCAACTTGCTGAAATTGCACAGCAACCGGACACTTCGACGGACTGGAAAACCGCGCCGCTGGCAGAGATCATCGATTTCATTATTCCGCGTTATCACGATCGTCACCGTCAGGAGTTGCCGGAACTGGTACTGATGGCGGATAAAGTCGAACGCGTTCACGGTGACAAACTGCCCTGCCCGCACGGTCTGGCGATCCAGCTGCAACGAATCCTCGACGAACTGACCCAACATATGATGAAAGAAGAACAGATCCTGTTCCCGATGATCCGCAGCGGAATGGGACGTCAGGCCGCCGGTCCGATTTCAGTGATGGAACGTGAACATGATGATGCGGGCGATATTCTGGAAGAGATCAAACGACTGACCAATAACGTGACGCCGCCGGAAGGCGCCTGTGTCACCTGGCGTGCGCTGTATGCCGGGATTAATGAGTTCATTACCGACCTGATGGAACATATCCATCTGGAAAATAATCTGCTGTTCCCGCGGGCATTACGCGGCGAGTAATTTCGCTATCCGTAAGTGACACGCCCTAAAAGTCAAAGATGAAAAAAGGGCGCAAATGCGCCCTTTTGGTTTCTGGTTTCCGCGCGGAATTACAGAATTTCTAACAGCTCAACTTCGAAGACCAGCGCGCTGTATGGAGGGATGGAAGCACCCGCACCACGTTCGCCATAAGCCAGGTTATGAGGGATGTACAGTTCCCATTTAGAACCCACTGGCATCAGAGTCAGTGCCTCAATCCAGCCAGCAATCACGCCGTTAACCGGGAATTCAGCCGGCTCACCACGTTGTACGGAGCTGTCGAACACAGTGCCGTCGATCAGTTTACCGGTGTAATGAACACGTACGCGGTCCTGACGGCCCGGGATAGTGCCTTCACCCTGAGTGATAACAGAGAATTGCAGACCAGATTCGGTGCTGCTCACGCCTTCGCGCTGTGCATTTGCAGCCAGGAATTCCTGGCCCTGAACAGCCAGGGCTTCCTGACGTTCACGACGAACAGCATCAGCACGTTCGTGGACTTCACGCAGTGCGCGGTGAACCACATCAACAGGAACGGCTGGCGTATTCCCTTCCAGCGCGTCACGTAAGCCTGCCAGCAGTGCGTCAGGCTCTAAGCCTTGCAAACCTGATTCCTGCAACTGTTGACCGACCTGCAGGCCGATGCCGTAACTTGCCTGCGCTTCTACGCTGTCAAATGAAGGGGTAGTCATGAATTTTCCTTAGCTCTTAAAAATGTCGAACGCGCAGCATAGCAGCGCAACGCTTTTGGGTAAAATTCTCTGTGAGGCAACTTGACGCCTGACGCAGTTCCTTCCACTTTTCGATAAATTTTTCGTATTTGCCGCTATTTAACACATCGTTTGAGTGATATTTATGCTTTGCCCCTTTCCGCATCAAGCAGTTAAACAGCTATACTAGGCAGCAACAGGCAGTCGAAATTGTGACAGTGAAAAAGAGAGGTTGTCATGGGCAGAATCCCGCCCAGGAGAAGGAAAGCCGTCCGTATTTATCAACCCATGTTGAGATCCTGGATTGCCATTATGAAAAGGCCGATGCAAGACACGACAGCGCAAACTGAAAACGAAGAGGAAGAAAACGTCGGGCAAACCGGTCGCGCTTCTTCTGCGGTGATGAAAAGCAAAACGCTGCTCAGCAAAATCTGGCATATGAGCGACGATTTCCACTGGATGTCGCCCCTGCCTTATGCGCACCGCCGTGGCATGATTATCAGTGTACTGGTGATCCTTCTGGCACTGCTCTGGCCTTATACGCCGGAAAATACCTACGCGCCTTCACAACCGCAGCAGCCGACCAGCATTCCGATGCAGGCCGATTTGCGTAACGATCAGGGCCGGACCACGCAAATGGCTGAACCGGACCCGGTACAGCCGCAGGTGAACGACAGCACCGGCACCTGGCGCAATTATCAGGTTCAGTCAGGGCAAACGCTGGCTCAGCTGTTCCGCGATAATAATATGGCCGTGAATGATGTGTTCGCGATGGCGCGCGTTGAAGGTGCTGACAAGCCGCTGAGCACGCTCAAAACGGGTCAGCAGGTGAAGATTCAGCGTGATGCGCAGGGCGTGGTCACCGCATTACAGGTGACGACGGATCAGAATGTGACGGTGACGTTTACGCGCCAGCCGGACGGCAGTTTCCAGCGCGGCGGTTAAGAATTGAGCTTTTTATGCAGTTTTTCCAGTAGAAACTCGCGCAGCACGACGGCCTGATTATGGTGTACGTCTTTGCTGCCAAACAGCAGGGTCAGCGAATGGCCTTGCTGCACTATCTCCAGTAATCCCTTCCAGTGCTCACTGACTTCTAGCTGCTGACGATAACGTGCGGTGAACGCATCCCACTGATCGGTGTGATGATGAAACCACTGACGTAGCTCAGTTTTCGGTGCTACCTCTTTGAGCCAGACGACGCCCTGCAATCTTTCTTTGCTGATACCACGCGGCCATAAACGATCCGTCAGATAGCAATGTTGTTGTGCCGGACCGTGGAAATCGTAAACGCGCTGAAGAGTAATGTCTGCCATCGAATCGCTCCATGAATGCCTTTTCAGACTAGCGTATTTTGCCGGACGCAGAAAAGCAAAACGCCGGCACAAGGCCGGCGTTTTACAGGTTAACTGCAGCGTATTACGCTTCAGCAACCACAACTACGTTCAGTTTAGCGAATACGTCGCTGTGTACCTGGAACTCAACTTCGTGTTCACCAGTGGTACGCAGAACGCCATTCGGCAAACGAACTTCGCTTTTAGCAACTTCAACACCAGCAGCAGTTACTGCATCAGCGATATCGCGAGTACCGATAGAGCCGAACAGTTTGCCTTCGTCGCCTGATTTAGACGCGATGGTTACTGAACCCAGTTCGTTGATTTTAGTTGCGCGAGCTTCAGCAGCGTTCAGAACGTCAGCCAGTTTGGCTTCCAGTTCTGCACGACGTGCTTCGAAGAACTCAACGTTTTTCTTGGTAGCAGGAACAGCTTTGCCCTGTGGTACCAGGAAGTTACGAGCGTAGCCCGCTTTAACGTTAACTTGATCACCCAGGCTGCCCAGGTTTGCTACTTTATCAAGCAGAATAACTTGCATTACCTTATCCTCTCAGAGTCGTTAATTGACAGTTGCCGATTACTGATGACGATCAGTGTATGGCAACAGAGAAAGGTAGCGTGCGCGCTTGATGCAACGAGCGAGCTGACGCTGGTATTTTGCACGAGTACCGGTAATACGGCTCGGGACAATTTTACCGCTTTCGGTAATGTAGTTTTTCAGCGTAGCGATGTCTTTGTAATCAATCTCTACAACGCCTTCCGCGGTGAAACGGCAGAACTTGCGACGACGGAAATAACGTGCCATTAGGCTAGTCTCCAGAATCTATCAAATCAATCTGCTCGGCATGTAACACCACTTTATTCAGTCCATTGCGCACTTGATGGCAACTAATGAATCCGGAAACAGTGAGTTGCGTGCCGACCGTTATGCTGTGAGTTAATGCTTGTGACGCTTGTCCGCTGACAACGATGGGCATTCTGCACCATGCTTGTCGGCTAAATCCGGCTTCCTGCTGCTGCGAGCGGTGCTCAAGCACAAACTGGCAGTGAGGAATGCCCGAAGGACTGACTTTACGAATGGGGGTCTTGCACACAGTGCCTGACAACACCAGACGATTCGCCGTCACGGCAATTACTCTTCAGAATCCCCAGCTTCAGCATCATCGTTAGCTTCAGCAAAGTCTTCACGGCGATCACGACGTTCGTCTTTTGCTTTAACCATTGGAGATGCTTCAGTTACCGCGTGTTTAGTACGCATAACCATGCTACGGATAACGGCGTCGTTGAAGCGGAAGTTAGTTTCCAGCTCATCGATCGCTTCCTGCGGAGCTTCAACGTTCAGCAGAACGTAGTGAGCTTTGTGCAGTTTGTTGATCGGGTAAGCCAGTTGACGGCGGCCCCAGTCTTCCAGACGGTGAATCTGACCAGCAGCGTTAGTGATTACTGCACTGTAACGCTCGATCATGCCCGGAACCTGTTCGCTTTGGTCAGGGTGAACCATAAAAACGATTTCGTAATGACGCATCGAATTGCTCCTTACGGATTATTCAGCCTCCTGTCAGGGTCAACCGCGGCCCATGGAAGCAAGGAACGTGTTTGTTGTGCGGTCGAAAAAATGACGCGCAATTATATGTACAGCCTGTGGGAAACTCAAGGAGAAAGGCAGATTAATTTCTCTACAGCTTTGCGGCGAAGAATGCCGTAGTTTTCGCCAGCGCATTCACCGACACTTTATGCTTCGCATCCGCTTCTGAAATAAACGTCAGGTTTGCATCCGCGCTATTCTCGGCGAGTTCCTGCCGCAGGCGCTGACTTTCGCCGAACGGGACGACATCATCCTGTTCACCATGCCAGACAAACAACGGCTTACCGGCAATTAAAGCCGCTTTCCCGCTGAAATCAAGGCTGAGTAACGGTGCAAATTCACGTTCAAACGCGTCGCGTTGCGCGGTGTCTTGCGTGTCGTAAGCCGGAAAAAGATGGTGCGATAATTTTGAAAAATAACCGGAACCCATCAAATTAGCCGCCACTTTTACCCACGGGAATTTTACCAGCGCGGCCATCGTCGTCATTCCGCCCATCGACACGCCGCCGACGCCCAATCTTTCAGAATCAGCCAGACCTTTGCCGACGAAGTGATCTTTCAGGACCGGTAACTCTTCGACGTTACCCTGCAAAATGCCCCAAAAATTCGCCAGCAGCCGGGCTTCATCCCCGTCCGCGCGTGCGCCATGCAGGCGGGCGTCGGGTAAAATAACGCGAAAACCGGCCTTCGCCAGCGTGTAACCAAAATAGGAGTAAATTTCTTTCGAAGAGGTAAAACCGTGATAGAAAAATATCGTCGGGAGCTGCTGCTGATATTGCCCGGCAGGAACGGCGTGAACAACCTGGATCCCGTCAATATTTTCTTCGTACATCTCAACCATCGGATACTCCCTTTACGCTTTCTGGCAAATGAATTTGGCTTCGGTCTGGTTTTCATTTTACCGGCCTGCGGCCAGCCGACCACAACCTTTTTCGTATGATTTATAACCATTTACTGAAGTGAAAGTAAAATCAGCTCTTTTCATAAAATGAAAATTCACACATCGAGAATGATTTCATTGATTCAGATCAATTTTTTATGAAATAACCGGTTACATTTGAACGTTAATCCTTTCCCGTTTGCCGCCGTTAGTGCGCTATCAGAAGCAAACGGAAAAACACCATGAAAACGGCATCAAAACGCTCATTTCGCCGCTGGAGCATAGGCGCAAAACTGGCCAGTATCGCTTCGCTGCTGGTCGGCACCCTGTTTATTATTTTCACTTTGTCACTGACACACTCTGCGGGCAGACAGGTTAATGCACTGGCCGTTAACGCCATTTCAGAACAGGTGACCGGCGTCGTTGACATGATTGACATGTATAACGCCAGCCTGAATGCCGAAGTGGACAGCTACACGCGCCTGTTCAGCCATTTTCTGCCAGAGAATTTCGAGCTGGATACCGCCAGCCCGGTGATGATCGGCAGTGAGTCTGCCCCTGTCATTAAAGCAGGCGGCAATCCCCTGAATCTTGATACGCGTATCCCCGATGATTTTCTGGCACGCACCGGCGCGATCTCTACGGTTTTCGCCCGCCGTGGCGATGATTTTATCCGCGTGACCACTTCGCTGAAAAAGCAGGACGGCAACCGCGCCATCGGCACTTTGCTCGACAATACCAGCCCCGCTTACGCACAAATTATGGCAGGACAACCTTTTAGCGGTCTGGCGACGCTATTCGGCAAAAAATACATCACCAAATATCAGCCGGTTCGCGACGCGCAAGGCAGCGTGATTGGCATCCTGTTTGTCGGGGTAGATATCACCAAAGAATATGCAAACATGCGGGAAAAAATTCTTTCCAAACGCATTGGTGACCATGGGTATTTCTTTGTGCTCAATAGCGCGCCCGGTAAAGATCTCGGTAAATATCTGGTGCATTCCACTGATGAAGGCAAAACACCGGCCTGGCCTGAAGGCGAACTGCAACAGGTGATGGCGCAGCCAAAAGGCCAGCGCGAGTACACAGACACTGCCAGCCAGCACCAGCAATTCATGGTGTATGCCAGTGTTCCGGCATGGCACTGGGTCGTGGCGGGCAGCACGGATAAAGACAGCCTGATGGAGCAGGTCAACAGCACCCGTAATCACTTCCTGCTGATAAGCCTGCTGGCGCTGGCGTGCTTTGCCGCATTTTTCATCTGGCTGACGCGCAAACTGGTCAGCCGCCCGCTCAGTGACGTGGTCCATATCGCCCAGCAATATGCCAGCGGCGATCTGCGCGCCCGGGCACAAACGCAGCGTGTGGACGAAATCGGCGCGCTGATGCACGCCATCGACGGCATCGGTCATGGTCTGGAGAAGATTGTCGGTGAGGTACGGCAGGTTTCGTCCGAAGTCATGCTCAACACGCAAGGGCTGGCGCACGACAGCCAGCAGATTAATCAGCAGATCGGCACGCAGGCCAGCAGTCTGGAAGAAACGTCCGCCAGCATGGAGCAAATTACCGCCACCGTGCAGAACACCGCAGACAACGCCTCACAGGCAACACAACTGGTGCAACAAACCGATAAAGCCGCCACGGTCGGCGCAGATGCGGTGAATCAGTCCGTCGAAAGCATGGAAGCCATCAGACATGCCTCAACGCGCATTGCGGATATCACCACGGTGATTGAAGGCATCGCCTTCCAGACCAATATTCTGGCGCTGAACGCCGCTGTAGAAGCCGCCAGAGCGGGTGAGCATGGTCGTGGCTTCGCCGTTGTCGCCTCGGAAGTGCGGGCACTGGCACAGCGCAGTTCGAATGCGGTGAAAGAAATCGAAATGCTGGTGGCCGATTCCCTGAGTAAAGTGGAAGATGGCCATCAGAGCGCGGCAAAAACACAGGCGAATATGAGCAATATCTTGCAAGGGATCCGCCAGGTGAAAGTGCTGATGAGCGATATCGATGTGGCTTCGCACGAGCAGTCTTCCGGCATTTCGCAGGTGAACATTGCCATCATGCAGATTGGTAAAGCGACGCAGGAAAATGCCACGCTGGTGGAAAACTCACAGCAAACCGCGGCGGCGCTCAGCGAACAAGGGCGTCATCTCTCACAACTGGTGAGCGTCTTTAAAATTTCCGAACGGTAAGACGTGAAATGCGCGGCAATAAACGCCGCGCAGACTCGCCAGCAGACCGGTGAAAGGACTACACTTCAGGCATCGCCCTTTTACCGGATATCACAATGAAATCCCTCCGAATCTCCGCTGCGCTGCTGTTACTGGTTGCGCTGAGCGGTTGCAGTAATCTGATGCAAACCACGCCGGTTGCGCCGCCTGCCATAACAGCTAAAGCGCAGGAAATTACCCGTGCGCAGACCTCCACTCTCACCAAAATTGGCAGCATCACCGTCGATGTGATTGGCAGCCCGATGGATGCAGAAGCAGAAGTTCAGCGCCGCGCCGATGCGGCGGGGGCGCACTATTACGTCATCATGTTTAACAGCGAAACCATTATTCCCGGCCGCTGGTATTCGCAGGCCACACTCTACCGCTGATTATTCAGCGCCGATCGCGCGGTTGAGCAACAGCTGGCACAAACGTTCCGGCAACAGCGTTTCACCGCGCGGATCGAGCACCATTCTGCACCAGGCGTCCGCCACCGGTGGCGAAGCAAATTCCAGCATCTGAGTTGCTGTCATCAGGTTAAACAACTGACTTGTCAGCCAGCGGCCATGCGCTTCTTCCGATGAGCGCAGGCGCTGTAAAAACTGGCGGGATGCCCGGTCAAATATGCGGTTTTGGCCGCGCACCTGATACAAGACCTGTTGCAGCATTTCTCCGCTGGCGGGTAATTTTTTGAGCGTGCGCAGAACATCCAGACACATCACATTCCCCGACCCTTCCCAGATGCTGTTGACCGGCATTTCACGGTACAAACGCGGTAACTCGCTGTCTTCGCAATAACCCAGACCGCCCAGCGCTTCCATCGCCTCAGCAACAAAAGGCATCCCCTGACGGCATACTTCAAACTTAGCGACGGGTGTCAGCAACCGGCACAGTAAGATTTCCGCAGGAGTATCCTGTGCGCCGGACGCCGCCGCCAGTCGCATCAGCACCATCGTCTGACCTTCCAGCATCAGCGCCATGCGGCTCAGCGTCTGGCGCATCAGCGGTTGTTCGATGAGGGGCTTTCCAAAAACCTGCCGCTGGAAGGCGTGATACAGCGCAACCGACAACGCCCGGCGCATCATGGCGTGGCTGCCCAGCGCGCAGTCAAAGCGCGTATGGCCGCCCATTTTCAGGATATGTCGGATGCCTTCGCCCTCTTCGCCCAGCAGCCAGCCGGTGGCATTCTGAAACTCCACTTCGCTGCTGGCGTTCGACCGGTTGCCCAGTTTGTCTTTCAGGCGCTCAATGCGGACCGCATTGCGGGTTCCATCGGGCAGAATTCGGGGCAGGAAGAAGCAGGACAGCCCGCCGTCAGTCTGCGCCAGTACCAGATGCGCATCACTTTGCGGTACGGAGAAAAACCATTTATGACCGACCAGATGATAAGGCTTTCCGCTGCCACGCCCTTCCAGCGCTGTCGCCCGTGTGGTGTTACTGAGCACATCGGATCCGCCCTGCTTTTCCGTCATGCCCATGCCGATCAGCACGCCTTTCTTCTGGTCGCCGGATTGCAAATGCGGATCATAGCGATCGGATAACAGGGGTTTAAGCCAGCCGCTGAATTCCGCTGGCAGCGTTTTTTGCAGTAAAGGGATCGCCCCAAAGGTCATGGTCACCGGGCATAACGTTCCCGCTTCAACCTGGCCGTGAAGAATAAAGCGCGCTGCACGGGCGACCGCCGAGCCGATGCGTGCATCCTCCTGCCACGGCAAATTATGCACGCGGTTGGCAATCAGCCCCTGCATCAGCAAGTGCCAGGCCGGATGAAAACGCACATCGTCGAGGCGTTCACCGCAAGGATCATAACGTAAAAGTTCTGGCGGATGAGTATTCGCCAGCCTTCCGAGCTCCAGCGATTCGGCAGAACCTAACTGTTGCCCGAGCGACGCCAGTACATCAGCATCCCAGCCAGCCTGCTGACGGGAAACCGCCTCGCGAAGCGGAGTGTCGGAAAGGAATAAATTGCTGTTACTCAGTGGTTTGGGCTGATTAAAAACCCGGTGTGTTTCCCAGTTCATCGCCTGCTCCCTGTTCAAAGGACATGGCGTAAGTATGGTAAAAATCGGGGAATTAACAGGCGGGCAGATCACAAAGGCAGAAATGCAAACGGGAGCCCTGAGGCTCCCGTTTCATCAGCAACAAAGAAAGCAGTAATCAGCTTTTCTTAAGGCCACGCTGACGTACCGCTTCGAACAGACAAACACCGGTTGCAACTGAAACGTTCAGTGAAGACACGCTGCCCGCCATCGGGATGCTGATCAGTTCGTCGCAATGTTCGCGGGTCAGACGGCGCATACCCTCGCCCTCTGCGCCCATCACCAGCGCCATCGGGCCGGTCATTTTACTCTGGAACAGGTCATGATCGGCTTCACCGGCAGTGCCGACGATCCAGACATTGTGTTCCTGCAATACACGCAACGTGCGCGCCAGATTGGTCACGTTGATCAGCGGCACGTTTTCAGCCGCGCCGCTGGCAACTTTTTTGGCGGTCGCATTCAGTTTGGCAGAACGGTCACGAGGCACGATCACCGCGTGAACACCGGCCGCATCCGCGGTACGCAGGCAAGCACCGAGGTTATGCGGGTCAGTGACGCCGTCCAGCACCAACAGGAACGGGCAATCGAGGCTTTCCAGCAATGCCGGCAAGTCATTTTCCTGATACTGACGGCCTTCGCGCACGCGCGCGATAATGCCCTGATGCACTGCGCCTTCGGATTTTTCATCCAGCCACTGGCGGCTTGCAACCTGGATCACGATCCCGCTGGCTTCCAGTTCGTCGATCAGCGGTTTCAGGCGTTTATCGTCGCGGCCTTTCAGAATAAAAACTTCCAGAAAGCGTTGCGGATCGTTGTCGAGTAAGGCTTTAACGGAATGGATACCGTAGATAATTTCGCTCATGATGCTCTTTAAAATAGACTTGCGGACAGCAAGCTGTCCGCAATTTAATAAGGTTACAGGCGATTCTACCATAGAAGAATCGCCGGAAAGGATTAGCTGTCCGTCGACTTTTTCTTCGCGCGCTTGGCTTTGGTGGCCGCCGCAATTTTTGCCGTTTTATCAGAAGGCTTTTTGGCTTTCTTCGGCTTGCCGTCTTTACCGACTGCGCCGACCGCTTTCTCTTTCTTCGGTTTGGCAGGTTTCGCGTCATCTTTACGGAAGGCGCTGTCCGGCTCAAAGTTCACGTTTTTCTTACCGGTGCGACGACGCCCCGCATTGGCCGGTGCAGTGGAACGCATGGAACGCTCACCGCCTTTTTTGGCGCGGTCACGTGCGGTTTTGCCTTCACCACGCGCTTTACGGGTGCTGGAAACCAGTGCGAAATCGATTTTACGTTCGTCCATATGCACGGCTTCAACACGGATTTCAACAGTATCGCCCAGGCGGTAAACTGCGCCGGAAGATTCGCCGACCAGACGCTGACCGATGTTGTCGTAACGGTAATAATCGTTGTCGAGCGAGGACACATGCACCAGACCGTCGATGAACAAATCGTTAAGGCGCACGAAGAAACCGAAACCGGTCACGCTGGCGATAATGCCGGTGAAGACTTCGCCGACATGATCCTGCATGAAGTCACATTTCAGCCAGTCAGCCACGTTACGCGTCGCTTCATCCGCACGACGTTCTGCCATCGAACAATGCTCACCGAGCTGCAACATATCTTCGTAATCGCTGTGCCAGCCGCCGGTTGGCGTCCAGCGCTCTTTCAGCGTGCCGTGCTCTTTCGCCAGCAGGTATTTTATCGCACGGTGCAGGGCCAGATCCGGATAACGACGGATTGGTGACGTGAAGTGCCCGTAGGACTGCAACGCCAGACCAAAGTGACCACGGTTTTCCGGGTCATAAATCGCCTGTTTCATCGAACGCAACAGCATAGTCTGCAGCATTTCGCGGTCAGGACGATCCGCCAGTTCATCCATGATCTGCGCATAATCTTTCGGCTCAGGCTTCAGACCGCCGCCCATGACCAGACCCAGTTCACCCAGCACGCTTCGCAGCGCGGAAATATGATCATCGCTTGGACGGTCATGTACACGGAACAGCGCAGGTTCGTTATGTTTTTCAACAAAACGTGCGGCAGCGATATTCGCCAGGATCATGCACTCTTCAATCAGCTTGTGGGCGTCGTTACGCACGGTCGGTTCGACACGTTCGATGCGGCGCTCGGCGTTAAAAATGAATTTGGCTTCTTCAGTTTCGAATGCGATACCACCCCGTTCCGCACGTGCCTGATCCAGCACTTTGTACATGGTGTGCAGTTCAAGCAGATGCTTAACCAGCGGGCTGTACTGCTCACGCAGCTCAGGATCGCCTTCAATGATGCGCCAGACTTTGTTGTACGTCAGACGTGCATGGGAGCTCATCACCGCTTCGTAGAATTTAGAGCTGGTCAGCTTGCCCTGCGCGGAGATCGTCATCTCACAGACCATACACAGTCGGTCTACCTGAGGGTTCAGGGAACACAGGCCGTTGGACAGCACTTCCGGCAGCATCGGGACAACCTGCGACGGGAAGTAGACTGAAGTGGCGCGGCTGCGTGCTTCGTCGTCCAGCGCCGTGCCGTGACGGACGTAATAACTCACGTCAGCGATAGCCACCCACAGGCGCCAGCCGCCACCGCGTTTTTTCTCGCAATATACGGCATCATCGAAGTCGCGCGCATCTTCACCATCAATGGTGACCAGCGGCAGGCTCCGTAAATCCACCCGCCCTTTTTTGGCTTCTTCCGGCACCTGCTCACTCAGGTCTTCGACCTGTTTCAGAACTTGTGGTGGCCAGACGTGCGGGATCTCGTGAGTACGCAGCGCGATATCCACCGCCATGCTGGTGCCCATTTTATCGCCGAGGACTTCAACGATTTTACCGACCGCTTTAGTGCGGCGCGTCGGACGTTGTGTCAGCTCGACCACCACCATATAACCCATGCGCGCACCGTTAATGGCGTCGGCCGGGATCAGAATGTCAAAACTCAGACGACTGTCGTCAGGCACCACAAAACCGGCACCGGCGTCAGTAAAGTAACGGCCCACGATCTGGCTGGTTTTCGGCACCAGAACGCGCACGATACGCGCTTCGCGGCGGCCTTTACGGTCGGTGCCAACCGGTTGTGCCAGTACCACGTCGCCGTGGATGCACATTTTCATTTGTTCAGCAGAAAGGTATACGTCGTCTTTCTTAACGCCTTCAAGACGCAGGAAACCGTAACCATCGCGATGGCCAATAACCGTACCTTTCAGCAGGTCCAGACGCTCCGGTAGCGCATAGCACTGGCGGCGGGTGAAGACCAGCTGTCCGTCACGCTCCATCGCGCGCAGACGACGACGCAGCGCTTCGAGCGCTTCTTCTCCGGACAGATTCAGTTCATTACCGATTTCTTCCCGGCTGGCCGGGGTTTCACGTTTCGCGAGATGTTCCAGAATAAATTCACGGCTGGGAATAGGTGATTCGTATTTTTCTGCTTCTCGTTCCAGGAATGGATCTTGTGACATAGCGGTTCCTCCGTTGTCATCAGCAGTTTGTTGAAAGTCTTTCATTCAACAAGCAATAATTTGTAGAGCGTTGAGTTATCTTTGACCATATCGGCCAGAGTGTACTGATTCAGCTCATCAAGAAAATGTTCTACAGCAGTGTGCAGGACTTGTTTTAGCCGGCAAGCGGGCGTGATATGGCAAAAATCACTGTCACAGTTAACCAGTGAAAGCGGCTCGAGTTCGCGAACCACATCGCCAATGCGGATTATTTCCGCGGGTTTCCCCAGTTTAATGCCCCCGTTTTTTCCACGGACAGCGGTGACCAGGCCCGCACGGCTCAACTGATTAATGATTTTCACCATGTGGTTGCGCGATACACCATAAACTTCGGTGACCTGCGAAATGTTGGTCATCTGATCGCCTGGCAGGGATGCCATATAAATCAACGCTCTCAGACCATAATCAGTAAAACTCGTTAACTGCACACATACCTCTGGGTAGTTGTTTACCCGGTCTTTCCACGTCAGCAATGACAACAGGGTGAAGATGATTGTTTATTATGACACTTTGATGATAAACCAGCCGCGAACTTTGCAGCTAATCATTTAGATAGTGGATGCTTCGCGGGAAGTAAACAAGCGTGGAAGGTCAGAAAAAAATAAACCGGGCAAATTTGCCCGGTTATGACGTTTTTACACAATCAGCTCAGGCTGTTATGCGTCAAACGGGTCGCGCAGGATCATGGTTTCGCTACGATCCGGACCAGTCGAAATGATATCAACCGGAACTTCAGTCAGCTCTTCGATACGCTTGATGTAGTTCAGCGCTGCCTGCGGCAGATTTTCGACTTCTTTCACGCCGAAGGTGGTTTCGGTCCAGCCTGGCATGATTTCGTAGATTGGCTCGATGCCTTCCCAGCCTTCTGCAGCCAGCGGGGTGGTGGTCATTTCGCGGCCATCAGGCATGCGGTAACCGACACACAGCTTCACTTCTTTCAGTCCATCCAGCACGTCCAGTTTGGTCAGACAGAAACCAGACAGGGAGTTGATCTGCACAGAACGACGTACGGCAACGATATCCAGCCAGCCGCAACGACGGCTACGACCGGTGGTCGCACCAAATTCGTTACCTTGCTTACGCAGGAATTCGCCGGTTTCGTCGAACAGTTCAGTCGGGAACGGACCTGCCCCCACGCGGGTGGAATAAGCTTTTACGATACCCAGAACGTAATCTACGTAACGCGGACCAATGCCTGAACCGGTAGCAACGCCGCCAGCGGTGGTGTTGGAAGAGGTTACGTACGGATAAGTCCCGTGGTCGATGTCCAGAAGCGTACCTTGTGCGCCTTCGAACATGATCAGATCGCCACGCTTACGCGCGCCATCCAGCAGCTCAGACACGTCAACAACCATAGCCGTCAGGATGTCGGCGATAGCCATGACATCATCCAACGTTTTCTGGAAATCAACGGCTTCTACTTTGTAGTAGTTAACCAGCTGGAAGTTATGATAATCGATGATTTCTTTCAGCTTGATAGCGAAAGTTTCTTTGTTGAAGAGATCGCCAACGCGCAGACCGCGACGGGCAACTTTATCTTCATAAGCCGGGCCGATGCCGCGACCGGTCGTGCCGATAGCTTTATCGCCACGCGCTTTTTCGCGCGCCATGTCCAGTGCGACATGGTAAGGCAGGATCAGCGGGCAAGCTTCAGACAGTAACAGACGTTCGCGTACAGGGATGCCACGAGCTTCAAGTTCGCCCATTTCTTTCATTAAAGCGTCAGGTGCCAGAACAACACCGTTGCCGATGATGCTGATCACGTTCTCACGCAGAATGCCAGACGGAATTAAATGAAGAACGGTTTTTTCACCGTTGATAACCAGAGTGTGACCGGCGTTGTGACCGCCCTGATAGCGCACAACATATTTAGCCCGTTCAGTAAGCAGGTCTACGACCTTGCCTTTCCCTTCATCACCCCATTGTGTGCCGAGTACGACGACGTTCTTACCCATCTCAAGAATCACCAGGTTGCTTAAAAAAGGATTCTAACATCTCATTCTGTGCTTTCCAGTACTTTTAGCACACGTTTGCGGGAAAAATTTTAATTGCGTGCTACCGGTCTCAACATGACGTGACACGCTGAACGTAACAAAACCTCAACCACCCAGACGACCACGCAACATGTAGTAAATTACGAAGCCTGCGACCACAAGACCCCCGCCAAAACGACGTAAAACGGAGTCCGGAAGATTCGCCAGAGTGAGGATCATTTTTCTCCACGATTTTGGATAAAGCATCGGTCCCAGGCCTTCCAGAACCAAAACTAAGGCCAGCGCCAGCCAGATTGTCGAATTCATGGTGAATGTGTCTCAGTGATTCCCTTCAACAGGAAAAGGAGTTTCAGAAATGACAAAAGGCCCGCGAAGGGCCTTTTGGAAATTGCATCAGCAATTATTTGTTTCTTAGCTGGTCAGGTGACTTCATGAAGCGGAAGAAGTCGCTGTCAGGGCTTAACACCATGACATCGTTACCGCTCTTGAAGCTGGCCTCATAAGCACGCAGGCTACGGATGAATGCGTAGAAGTCCGGATCCTGGCTGAATGCATCAGCAAACAGTTTCGCCGCTTCGGCATCGCCTTCACCGCGGGTGATACGGGCAGTACGTTCTGCTTCAGCCACTGTACGGGTTCTTTCGTAATCCGCCGCTGCCTGAATCTTAGTCGCCTCTTCTTTACCCTGAGAAATGTGGCGCAATGCCACCGCATTACGCTCTGCGCGCATACGGTCGAAAATCGCGCTGGACACTTCTTCCGGCAAGTTGATTTGTTTCAGACGAACGTCAACCACTTCAATACCCAGCGCCGCCATGCTGTTCGGGTTCACCGCAGGCTGTTTGCCTTTGGTTTCCTGCTCAACACGTTTCGCCGCAGACGCGATCGCATCATCAGCTTCGGTTGTCGCTTCCGGCTCATCACCTGCACTACCGGTGTTCAGCGCGTCACGCACATCCAGCGTCAGACGACCGCGGGAATCGGTCACGATGTCTTTCACATCCAGACGACCAATTTCAGAGCGCAGACGGTCACTAAATTTACGTTTCAGCAGAACTTCGGCCTGAGAGACGTCGCCGCCGCCCGTTGCCAGATAGTAACGGCTGAAATCGCTGATACGCCATTTCAGATAGGAATCGACGATCAGGTCTTTCTTCTCGCTGGTCACGAAACGGTCAGCCTGGTTGTCCATGGTCTGGATACGCGCGTCGAGCATTTTGATAGATTCCACAAACGGAACCTTGAAATGCAGACCCGGCGCATACACCAGAGGCTTGTTATCGCTGTCGCGCAGGACTTTGCCGAAACGCAGCACGATACCGCGCTGACCTTCCTGAACCACAAACAGTGAAGCATAAAGCGCCACCAGCACCACAACGACGATAAGTAAAAATGACTTACGCATTGTTATTCTCTCCCTACGCGAAGTGTATCGTCACGCTGTGCATTAGCACGGCGCTGGTCCATGACACTGCCAGACGAACGGGAACTGCTGTTATCGGCACTGCTTTTGCCATTACTGCTGGTCAAGCCTGGCACAGAAGGTAACAAACCTGCGTCATCATTTTTGCTGGTGTCGTTCGCTGCCGCGTTATTTCCGCGCAGCATCTGATCCAGTGGCAATACCATCAGGTTATTTCCTTTGTCACTCACCAGAACTTTACGGGTGTGACTGAGGACTTTTTCCATGGTTTCGATATAAAGACGCTCGCGGGTAATTTCCGGTGCGGCTTTATATTCTGGTAACAGTTTGGAGAACCGGGCCACTTCACCCTGCGCTTCCAGAACGGTACGGTCTTTATACGCTTTCGCGTCTTCCAGCAAGCGCTGTGCTTCACCGTTTGCCAGAGGCTGGATCTGGTTCGCGTAAGCTTCTGCTTCACGAATAGACTGCTGCTCTCTTTCACGGGCGGCAATCGCGTTATCGAAGGAAGCTTTCACTTCTTCCGGCGGACGCGCGGTCTGGAAGTTGACGTCCTGAATAGTAATACCCATTTTGTACGGACGAATGGTTTCTTCCAGTACACGCTGAGTGTCGCTACGCACCGTGGTACGGCCTTCAGTCAGGATTTTATCCATCGTGTATTTGCCGATAACGCCACGCAATGCGCTGTCCGTTGCCTGGCTCAGGCTGTCGTCAGGGTTGGCAACGCTGAAAAGGTAAGCTTCAGGGTTTGTCACGCGATACTGCACGTTCATTTCGACGCGTACCACGTTCTCGTCAGAAGTCAGCATCACACCAGACGCGGCCAGTTCACGTACCGACTCGACGTTCACTGCGCGAACCTGATCGATGAAGGTCGGTTTCCAGTTCAGGCCCGGCTCAACCAGATGGC
Organism: Rahnella sp. ChDrAdgB13; assembly: GCF_017655185.1. NCBI lineage: Bacteria > Pseudomonadati > Pseudomonadota > Gammaproteobacteria > Enterobacterales > Yersiniaceae > Rahnella > Rahnella sp. ChDrAdgB13. Next base: position 38,988 of record NZ_JAEMGT010000032.1, read on the forward strand.
TGAACTTACCAAAACGGGTGACCACACCACGCTCAGCTTCTTTAATGGTATAGAAGCCCGTCGCCGCCCAAATCACAACCACCGCGGCAACCGCGATGCCCGCAATCCGGGTACCACTCATCCCGTGACCAGAACCGGTTGGCGCGCCATTGTTGTTATTGTTGTTGCCTGAACCTTTTCCACCGAATCCACCCAGCTTCTTGCTGAGTTTACGAAAGATATCGTCCAGGTCAGGAGGCCCCTGATTGCGGCCGCCTTTGTTGTCATTATTTCCACCAGAATTTCCACCAGAGTTGCCGCTATTATTGCTGCTGCCCCAGGGGTCGCGGTCCTGTCCGTTATTACCGGGCTGATTCCACGCCATGTTATAGCTCCATTATTCTATGATTGGTGTTCTTCAGGCTAAATCAGACAGGCTCTGGTTGCGGACATAGCTTTCCAGTTCCTGCTCTTGTTTGCAGAGGCGACGCCAGTCAACAATGGGCATTCGCACCATCAGACCGATACTGCCATCCTCTTCAATCCATTCTTTTTCAATGGCCTGAAGCTGGTAAAAACGGCTACGAAGGCGGCCAGCTTCCGGCGGCAGGCACAATTCATGCTGCGCAATTTCGCCAGATAACCGCTCCGTTAACGCCTGAAAGAGCAACGGAATACCTTCACCTGTCACGGCTGAGAGCCAGACCCTGACCGGCAAATTCTCCTCGTTGCGGTCGATACGCGGGACAAAATCATCCAACATATCTATTTTGTTCATCACTAACAGCGCAGGAATTTCATCTGCTTCAATCTCTGCCAGCACCGTATTAACCGCGTCAATATTTTCCTGAACACGGATGTCCGCTGCATCAATCACATGTAATAACAGAGATGCCTGTCGGGTTTCCTGCAACGTTGCCTTAAAGGCGGCAACTAAATCATGGGGCAGGTGACGAATAAACCCTACGGTGTCTGCCAACACTGTTTCCCCGACATCTGCCACCATAATGCGGCGCAGCGTAGGATCCAGCGTAGCAAACAACTGATTGGCCACGTAAACATCGGCCTGAGTGATACGGTTAAAGAGTGTAGATTTTCCGGCGTTGGTATACCCCACCAAAGACACCGTCGGAATATCCGCACGAACGCGCGAACGGCGACCCTGTTCACGCTGCTTAGCCACTTTTTCAAGACGGCTGAGAATTAAAGTAATCCGGTCCCGCAGTAAACGGCGGTCCGTTTCGAGCTGGGTTTCACCCGGGCCACGTGCACCAATGCCGCCGCCCTGACGCTCAAGGTGTGTCCAGCCGCGAACCAGTCGGGTAGCAATGTGGCGTAATTGCGCCAGTTCTACTTGTAACTTACCTTCGTGAGTTCGTGCCCGCTGGGCAAAAATATCTAAAATCAAACCGGTGCGGTCGACAACGCGACATTCGCATAAGGCTTCCAGGTTTCGTTCCTGGCCGGGGGACAAAGCGTGATCGAACAGGATGACAGAAGCGCCCGTTGCTTTGACGGCATCTGCGATTTCTTGGGCCTTTCCTTCACCGACAAAGTATTTAGGGTGCGGTGCCTTGCGGCTCCCGGTGACGACTTGCAACGCCTCTACACCTGCAGAAGAAACCAGCGATTCAAATTCGCTCAGGTCTTCCGTGTCTTTGTCTTGCGAGAAATAGATATGAACCAGTACGGCCTGCTCACCGGCTTCATAACGGTCAAACAAGCTTGCGACCTCTCATTTGGGAAAAATTCGCCAGCCGGGGGTGCATAAGCATAATCGGAATACTTATGAACCCCTTCGTGGTTGACCAACGTTGCGCTTTATTCAGCGTCATCGTTTTCCTGCTGCGGCTGTTGCGCAGACGGAGTACTACCTTGGTGATAATTGTTGGTGCTGCCCGAACCTGGATTATTGCTATGGTGTGACACCGGGCGGGAAGGCACTACGGTGGAGATAGCGTGTTTATACACCATCTGGCTTACCGTATTTTTTAACAGAATGACAAACTGGTCAAAAGACTCAATCTGGCCTTGCAGCTTAATACCATTCACCAAGTAAATAGAAACCGGAACACGTTCACGACGCAATGCGTTCAGGAACGGATCTTGCAAAGATTGCCCCTTAGCCATTCTATCTTTTCCTTATTAGTTTGTTGTTTGTAACTTTGAGCCTATCGGCTCGAAAATAAATCACATAAAAAATTTGCGCGCTGAGTACTCATCAATTGTACACAATCACCCAACCTATGCACTAACAACCTGAATTACACGGTTTAAGGCCTCTTCTGGCTTCTCAGAATCGAGCCATTCGACACCCTCCCAACCCCGCAACCAGGTCATCTGACGTTTGGCCAGTTGTCGTGTCGCGCAAACACCACGATAAACCATTTCATCGTAATCGAATTCACCAGACAAATATGACCACATCTGGCGATAGCCTACACAGCGAATAGAAGGCAAATCGGTATGCACATCGCCCCGAGCTATCAGCGTTCTGACTTCGTCTTCAAAACCATTGGACAACATCTGACTAAAACGTTCCTCGATCCGCGCATGTAATGTTTCACGGCGGGTCGGGGCAATCGCAAACTGATGAACGCGATAGGGTAACGTTTCACCCGAAATTTTAGTCAGTTCCGTTAAAGTTTTACCCGAAATATAAAAAACTTCCAGTGCTCTGGACAGTCTCTGCGGATCATTCGGATGAATTCGCATAGCCGCGACGGAATCAATTTCGCTCAGCTGGCTATGAAGTGCTTCCCAACCCAGCTCTGCGGCCTGTTTTTCAATGCGTTCGCGCACAGCCGGATCGGCGGGCGGCAACGGTGAAAGTCCTTCGAGCAATGCCTTGAAATAAAGCATAGTCCCACCCACCAATAACGGGATCTTATTGCGCGAGGTTATTTCTGCCATTTCGCGTAAAGCATCCGCACGAAAGTCAGCCGCAGAATATGCGCGGGTCGGGTCGAGAATATCAATCAGACGATGTGGTGCTTGCGCCAGTTCTTCCGCCGTCGGTTTCGCGGTGCCGATATCCATGCCACGGTAGATCAGTGCGGAATCCACACTGATTAACTCAACGGGCAGATGTTTCATCAGCGACATCGCCAGTGCGGTTTTACCGGATGCGGTCGGCCCCATAATAAAGATCGCCGGGGGAGCGGTGTGTTTTTCAGAATCAGTCATGCTTAAAAGCCGCCAGCGCGGACTGTAAATCAAGAGGTTGCAGAAGTCCGGAGGGAGGCGCTTTAACCAAATGTGGGCAAAGCCGCTCAACATCCGTGAGTAATTGTATGGCTTGTGAAACTGACCAGACCTCGTGTTCGCAGCCACAGTGGCGGGCAAACCACATAGCTACCGCATCAGAAGTCACCTCCTGCTGAACAGCAAGGTAACCTAACAGATCAGGTATCAACTTTTGTAAATTTTGTTGGCGTAATGGTAAAGGTACCGCGCGAACCGTCACACGCTGTGACTCGCTGAGCATTTCTAAACCAAAATGCTGTAATAGCGTCTGATATCTCGCCAGCGCGGCGATTTCTTCTTTACTCAACGTCAGCTTTAGCGGGATCAGCAAAGGCTGCGGGCGAAGCCCTTCTTCCGGCGGTGTCAGTTGTGCCCACTTCAGCCAACGATCGGCCACCGGCAACGATAAAAGCACCAGCTGCTTTCCGCGTTCCAGCAACGCATATTCCGCCGAACAGACCGTCAGTACGCGCCCGAAACTCTGGCTGTGCGCTTCAAGTGCCGGTTCAGCCAGTGTACGAGCGGCGGATGGCGCAGGCTTAGCGGGTTGTGCCACGACCGGAACCGGTTCCTGCAAAGAGAAATCCCCGGCGGCAGGCTGCAAAAGCTGCTGATAGGGCTTTGCTTCATTGCGGTTGTATGCCGGTTCAGAACTCCGGAATGTCGGTTCGCGCGGCGCGCTGCTTCGGGCAGTTTCAGGAAAAACATTTTCCCGTAGGGTCTGAGCCGGCTTTTTATCTGCGGGCTGTGAGAAATGATTTCCCCCTGCCGCCTGCCGGTTTTCCGGCTGCCAGCGCGGTGCTTCTGCCTGCAACTGCGGTTCTTCAAGCACCGGATTGCCTGCCTGTTGTAAAACAGACATGACAGCCTGATAGATGAAATCATGCACCAGCCGCGACTGATGGAAACGCACTTCATGCTTGGCCGGATGCACATTCACATCCACCTGATGCGGATCGACATCCAGGTACAACACATACGCAGGCTGCTGATCGTCTTTTAACTGATCCTGATACGCCTGGCGGATCGCATGATTAATCAGACGATCTTTCATCATACGGTTATTCACGTAGCAATATTGCATGTCAGTCAGGCTGCGCGAACCCGCGGGGTCAGCAACCCAGCCGCGGATCGCCAGATCGCCGTGGCTCCATTCAACTTCCAGCGCATGTTCAACGAACGTCGGGCTGCAAATACTGGCCAGGCGGCGGGAAGACTGCGACGGATCTTTCACGGCGCGGTACTGCCGGATCAGTTTGCCGTTGTGGCTGAGATTGACGGAAACGTCAAAGCGCGCCAGCGCAATGCGACGGACGACTTCATCGATATGGGTAAATTCGGTCTTTTCGGTGCGCATAAATTTGCGCCGGGCTGGCGTGTTGTAAAACAGATCCAGCACTTCAACGGTAGAACCCTGCGGATGCGCGGCCGGTTTGACGGTTACCGCCATGTCGCGGCCTTCGGCGTACGCCTGCCAGGCTTCCTGTTGTTCTGCGGTGCGTGAAGTCAGGATCAGGCGTGATACCGAGCTGATACTGGCCAGCGCTTCGCCGCGAAAACCGAGGCTGAGAATGGCCTCCAGATCGTCGAGGCAGGTGATTTTACTGGTGGCGTGACGCGCCAGCGCAAGAGCCAGATCGTCTTTACCAATCCCGCAGCCGTTATCACGAATACGGATGAGTTTGGCGCCGCCACGATCGATATCAATATCAATGCGCGTCGCACCAGCATCCAGACTGTTTTCCACCAGTTCTTTCACCACGGAAGCCGGTCTTTCGACAACTTCACCGGCCGCTATCTGATTAGCAAGCTGCGGCGGCAATACCTTGATCGGCATATCGGCTCCTGTGGCTGGCGGCTATAAACCGCCGTTATGACTGTGGAATCGTTAAGGTTTGGCCGAGCTGCACCTCGCCAGACTTCATGTGATTCGCCGTTTTGATGTCATTCATGCTGACACCGTATTTGCTCGCTATCGCGGAAAGCGTGTCGCCGCGTTTCACCGTATGTTTTGCCGGTTTCTTCGTTGCTTTGGCCGTCGTAGCAGAAGCGCGCGATGACGATGCTGTAGAAGTGCGGGTGCCAGCTGGCACTTTCAATCTCTGGCCGACCCAGACGCCATCTTTTTTCAATTTATTCAGGTCACGCAGCGCCGCGTTGGTCGTTCCGTAGCTACTGGCAATGCCGGTCAGCGTCTCACCACGGGTGACTTTGTGGATTTGCGTTGCCCCGCCGGAAGCCGCAGTGGCTTCAATCGGGCCGGGCTGACTGACGGAAGAACTGGCTGATGTATCGCTTCCCGCTGCGCTATCACTTGCCGCCGATGCTGATGCCAGCAGCGGACGGTTTTCGACCTTTGGGCCGTTTTGTATCGGATGCGACTGGAAATAATTACGCAGGCCAATGTGAATGGCTCGTGCAATTTTATCCTGGTACGCGCTGCTGCCCAGCAGCCGCTCCTCGGTTGAGTTACTGATAAAGCCGGTTTCTACCAGCAGAGACGGGATATCCGGAGAACGGAGTACGCCTAAACTGGCGTGTTCCGGTTTGGCTTTGTGTAGCGAGCCGACCGAGCGAAGTTCCCGTAAAACGCGGGTCGCCACGTCATAACCCACGCGCTGGGAATGGCCGAACTGTAAATCCAGAACCGCCTGGCTCAGGTAAGGGTCAGACGCAGTATTCGCCAGTACATCGCCTGCACCGCCGAGTAATTCTGATTGTTTCTCGTGTTGTTCCAGCCAGTTACCCATTTCGCTGTTCGCGCGACGGTTAGACAGAACCCACACCGACGCCCCGCGCGCACTGCGGCTTGGCGCCGCATCGGCGTGAATGGAGACCAGAACGTTGGCGTTTTTCTTACGCGCCACGTCAGAACGCCCCATAACGGAAATGAAATAGTCGCCGTCGCGGGTCAGCACCGGTTTGAACATCGGGTCGGCGCTGAGCAATGTCTGAAGCTTGCGGGCAATAGCGATAGTGACATTTTTTTCTTTCAGGCCGCCGCCGCCAATAGCGCCCGGATCCTGCCCGCCGTGACCGGCGTCGATCGCGACAATAATTTTACTGTCGCTGGTGGAAACAGTGGAAGAACGTGAGTTGTCCGGCGCGACGGTGGTAGCGATAACTTTCGTCTGATCATTGGTAAACGGATTCGATTTTTGCGAGGCGTCTGGCGTGACGGTAGCATTCGGCGGCGGCGTATTGGTGACCGTGGAAACCGGCGCATTGCGGCGCGGTGCGGCCGATGCATTCATGGTCAGCACAACGGTGTACTGGCTGCCGTCTTTTTGTTTCGTCGCGTTGGTTCTGACTTTCTGATTCAGTTCAAAAACCAGACGCTGACTTTGCGCATTCGGCGGCGTACTCGCGCGCACGCGGGTCACCAGATTCTGGCCGTTAAATGTCAGCGGCAACCCTTTCATCACGCCATCCTGACGGATATCCATGACAACGCGTTCGGGGTTATGCAGCGGAAAAAAAGAATAATCCGGCGAGCCGTCAAAGGTAATCGTCACCGTCGACTGCATTGCGCCATTGGAAACATTGATGTTTTTCATGCCAGCCGCCAGTGCGGCGGACGGAATCAAAACAACAAAAAGCAGCAGCGTCGACAAAAGTATTGCGGCTGAATGGAAAAGAGAGGTGAAGCGTAAGTTCATCGCGCGGTCATCCTTGCTGTTGAACACGATGCAATAACGTAACACCGGCTTGCGACACTGCGACCAGTTTCGCCGTGCGCGCCAGAGGCTGCTCCTGCGATGAATAGTCCAGCGTCAGTTCAATATCCGGCTCGGGTAAAACACCTGCGCCTTTCTGCGGCCATTCCACCAGACAAATGGAATCCTGCGCGAAATAATCACGGATCCCCATAAATTCCAGTTCCTCCGGATCGGCAAGGCGATATAAATCAAAATGATAAACAGCGATATTGCTCAGCTGATAAGGCTCAACCAGCGTATAGGTCGGGCTTTTCACGTTGCCCTGATGCCCTAATGCCTGAAGAAAACCCCGGCTAAAGGTCGTTTTACCGGCGCCCAGATCACCATAAAGATGGATAACCGCAGAGCCTTCGCAGGCTTTCGCCAGTGAAGCACCTAATTGCAGCGTCGCTGCTTCGTCGGGTAAAGAGATATTAAGTTGATTCATTCAGATATCTGTTTCTTCAGGTCTGGATTAACTAACGGGGGAATCACCGCTAAAAGATCAGTCGCCAGCATACCGCGCGTTCCCTGCCGGTGGGCGATTTCGTCCGCAGCTGCGCCATGAACTACTGTGCCCGCGCAGGCCGCATCATATACATCGAGTTTTTGAGCCAGTAATCCGCCGATAATACCAGAAAGTACGTCGCCCATGCCGCCCGATGCCATTCCGGCATTACCGACGTCGGCAACGGCGAGCCCGCCGCGTTCACTGGCGATCAGCGTGCCTGCGCCTTTCAGGACGACCACGCCGCCGTAGCGTTCAGTAAGTTTTCTGGCAGAAAGTAAGCGATCACTCTCAATCTCCTCCACACTGCACCCGAGTAAACGAGCTGCTTCGCCGGGATGCGGTGTCAGTACGCGATTTTGCCGTTTCCCGGGATTGATTGCCAGCAGGTTAAGCGCATCGGCGTCCCATAACGCCGGTTTATCCGATTTTTCAGCCTGCTCTACCGCCTGCCGGCCCCAGTCGCGTTGTCCAAGCCCCGGACCGATGACCAGAACGTCTGCCCATTTCAGGCCTTCTTCCAGTGATTTCGCCGTGAGCTCCTGCACCATCAGTTCAGGTCTTGCCGTCAGCAAGGGCCCGGCGTTTTCAATGTGAGTAAGTACTCGCACCAGACCTGCACCGCTACGCAGCGCGGCTTCAGACGCCATGCGGATGGCACCGGCAAAACCTGTGTCGCCACCAACCACCAGCAAACGTCCATGATCGCCTTTGTGCGAACAGGGACGACGCGGATGCAACCATTGCGCCAGCTGCGTTGCGTCCAGCCGTTGCAGGTGCGGAAGATGTCCGCCCAGCCAGCTTTGCAGCCCGAGCGGATCGCAATGCAATTTCCCGACGTAATCTCGCGCCTGGCCGGTCAGTAAGCCGGGTTTCAGGGCAATAAAGCTGAGCGTGTGCGTGGCGTGAACCGCCTGTCCGGCGGCCTGCCCGGTTTGGGCATCCAGACCCGAGGGAATATCTAAAGAAAGAACCGGAACCGGCGTCGCGTTAATGTTTTCGATGAGCCCGTCGTAAGGCGCGCGCGGTGCAGACGTCAGGCCGGTGCCCAGCAAACCATCGATTATGAGATCAATATCCTGCGGCCATTGCGTATCAGCAGCGCCGCTTTCTCCGCCCGCTTTCTCCCAGCCCAGACGCGCTGATTCTGCTTCATCAGGCAGCGGCTTGTGGCTGTCGACCGCCAGCAGCGTCACCCGAATTCCAGCCTGCTTAGCCAGACGGGCAACTTCATATCCATCACCGCCGTTATTGCCATGCCCGCAAAATATCAGCCAGTGCCGCGCGTCAGGAAATTGGCGCTGAGCCATCAAAAAAGCCGCTTTGGCCGCGCGCTGCATCAGGGTAAACAGAGAAATCCCTGTTTCCTGCGCCGCCTGGCGCTCAGCTTTTCGCAGCCAGTCAGCAGAAAACACGGAATGTGGTAAACTCGCCTCGTTTCGTTTTTCACGTTGGTTCGTCATGACACTCCCTCTCGATCTCGTTCAACTGGCTCAACATATCAAGCAATGGGGCCAATCGCTAGGCTTCCAGCAGGTCGGCATCTGCGATACAGACTTATCCGCAGAAGAGCCCAAACTCCAGGACTGGCTTGATAAACAATATCATGGCGAGATGGAATGGATGGCACGCCATGGCCTGTTGCGCGCACGCCCTCACGAGCTTTTGCCCGGCACATTGCGGGTGATCAGCGTGCGCATGAACTATCTGCCCGCCAAAGCCGCCTTCGCCAAAACCCTGAATAATCCGCTGCTCGGCTATGTCAGCCGGTATGCGCTCGGCCGTGATTATCACAAAGTGTTGCGCCAGCGGCTGAAAAAGCTCGGCGATATGATTCAGGCGTATTGCACTGAACATGCTGACCAGACCGTGACTTTCCGTCCTTTTGTCGATTCCGCCCCGGTCATGGAGCGCCCGCTGGCGGCCAAAGCCGGTCTTGGCTGGGTTGGTAAACACTCACTTATCCTCAACCGTGAATCCGGCTCCTGGTTCTTTCTCGGCGAACTGCTGATTGATCTGCCGTTGCCGGTTGATCAGCCACAGGAAGAAAAGTGCGGCAAATGCGTGGCCTGCATCACTACCTGCCCGACTGGCGCCATTATCGCGCCTTATACCGTGGATGCGCGTCGCTGCATTTCTTACCTGACGATTGAACTGGAAGGCGCGATACCGGAAGAATTCCGGCCCATGATGGGTAACCGCATCTATGGTTGTGACGATTGCCAGCTGATTTGTCCGTGGAACCGTTATTCACAACTGACGGATGAAGAGGATTTCAGCCCGCGTGCGGCGTTGCATTCGCCGGAGCTGATCGCATTATTTGGCTGGACGGAAGAGAAGTTTCTGCGCATCACCGAAGGCTCGCCTATCCGCCGTATCGGTCATTTGCGCTGGCTGCGGAATATTTCGGTGGCGCTGGGCAATGCGCCCTGGTCGGAACAGGTGCTGGACGCGCTGAATTCACGCGCAGGTGAAAATCCGCTGCTGGATGAACATATTGAATGGGCAATCCGGCAACAAACCGAAAGAAGAAATGAACATCGTATTGAAGTGCAAACTTCGCAGCAGAAACGGCTGATTCGTGCTGTTGAAAAAGGTTTGCCAAGGGATGCATAACAAATCCCAAATCACATTACCAGATAAGCTATATTTTCTGTGCATAAAAATAAAAATGCTTTGCCAATCAATTGCAAAAAAAAGAGCAAGTGATCGTCATAACGTTTTGTTATAAATTTATTTTTAATAAAATCAAGTGATTATGAATTGGCAATATGGGCAGCACAAAAAACGGACAGTGTAAAAAAACAGCTAAACCTGTGGATAAGTCTGTTTAAAAAATTACTACAAACCGTGTAATGATCGTCTGAATCACGCACGAAATATGCACGAAAACGCTGCTGAGAAATGAAAGTAAACCGAAGAAGAAAATTGGAGCGGGAAACGAGACTCGAACTCGCGACCCCGACCTTGGCAAGGTCGTGCTCTACCAACTGAGCTATT
>NZ_JAEMGT010000197.1:0-1279 GCF_017655185.1 Rahnella sp. ChDrAdgB13
CCCTTACGGGCAATAACCTTAATCATCTTTCTTCTCCGTTTTCACCACGTCGGTGACCGTGACGCCGGACGGGGTGGTAAAGGTGCCCGCCGTTGAATCGTGCGCCGGATACGGTTTATCGAGTCGTCCGCAGTACTGGGCAAAGACATAATCCGGGTCTGAACTGCCTTCCGGTGCAGGCCAGCGTCCGTTCTCCAGCGCATCTTCGTACCAGTGCGTTGAGAACTCACACACGTAAACGCTTACCGCACCTTCCCGGTACGCCTTGCGAAACAGGTTGGCGACCCGCCCAGGGCGCAGACAGGCGATAGGTAACCCCACGTCCTGCCCAATCAGCAGGCGGCGCACGCTCTCTACAATCAGGTTGCAGCCCGGTTCATCCAGTACCGGGCCACCTTCGCGCTGAGCGGTTTCGCTGCGCACGCTGCGCGAGGCAACAAACACGGCAAAATCACCAAAGACACGCCACCGTCGCTGCGAGGTGCTGACCGGCTTGCAGCTGGTCACGCCTTTAAACGTGACCCAGGCGCCCGGCAGCACGCGGAGGATTTCGCCGATATCTTCCAGCTCGCCGCCGTACGTGGTGACCTGGCGAACCATGCCCCCCTGACCGGTGTTCAGCCCCTGGTTCAGCCTGTCAGCGATGGCCTGTTCAATTTGCGTAATCATCAGTAGCACCCTCCGCCCGTGCGGCCTCGCGACCAGTTATTGCTTCCTGCCGTAAACATGATCCCCACCGATGAGGACGGCACCGCCGCGCCGCCCGATGAGGCCGCGCCCAGCGTGACGTCACCTTTAGCCACCTTTTCCAGATAGCGGATGCCGTCGCGGTAGCGGTCGCGGATTTCTTCCTCGCACTGGCGTTCCGTGCCAGTCAGGCGGTAACGGGCAATATCACATGCAATGCCGGTGAGGATGGGCGGCACCGTCGCCAGCGGCAGGGTGTAACGCCCGGCGATATAGCCGTCGATTTCATCCGATGCCGCCCGCAGGGCGTAGCCCAGCACGTCGTCATTAATGTCACCGGTGCCGTCAACGTCCGTGATGAGGCGGGTTTCTTTCTCACCAAACCGGCTGACCATATCGCTGCGGGTGGCGTACATGATTACGCTCCCGTGCCGGTTGAGCCGACGGCCATCTGCCAGAAGGCGTAGGCAGCAGCACCGCGCGCTTCGACGCCGAACAGGTATTCAGCACGCATAAACACGCTGTCGCTGTCGGAGGTCACCTGTGAAACAAACACCGGTTTTTTGCGCATCTGGAAAATAAACGGCTTCAG
>NZ_JAEMGT010000033.1:0-36913 GCF_017655185.1 Rahnella sp. ChDrAdgB13
TATGAGGCGATGCTGCATTTTACCTGCGGCATCATTATCTGGAATAAAATCCTATTGGGATAGGCTCTAAGCCCAAAAGTGATTGGAGATATAACAACACTATAAATACTTGTATTATTTTGTTCCCCGATACTGAATAAATAAATGCTAGCCAAACCAAGGACTATTCCTAGCAATATTTTTAATGATACGTGTTCGCTCAGCGCAGATCTGTAGTTTATCAATGGAATGGAGATACAAGTATAGGCAATGCATATCCCCACGAGCGTGTTAATAAACGTTAACTCTATGAAGTCCATAACAAGGTAGCCACTGTAATTAAATCACACGGAAGAGTGTATCTTTTCCACAAACAAGTAACAAGGAAACCTGTCAGGCAGAAACTGGCATTGTTATCAGGAATATTTTCTTGTTTTTCCGAAGACAGACTTTCCGGTATACGTAGCGTACACGTTTTTTCCAGAATATTATTGTTTCATCCTGGAAAAAGCAGGTTTTATAACTAAAAAATTTCACCCATGAATTCAAAAGATTTCAGGTTGATAAAAGATAATTCATTAATTTCTCTAAAGTGTTGACATCTCTGTAACTCGAAATAAAACCTTTGTTATGGGTTTTTATATTTCATCCCCTCACAGACAGGCTACTCCGCAACATGTACCAGGATAACTTTATAAGAAAACAGACCACTTCATATTTATTCCGTTTAATTCAGGCCGCGCTCTGCCGTCCCTTACACAACTTGATCAGCTTTATCAGATTATATTTATTCCTCAATATTAACCCTGCCACACGGTCCTGGATTTATAAATCAGACGGACAAAAATGGTGAGCTAATAAATTGGATTTTATTCTTTAGTTTTAAATTGATGAGGTGGTTTATGAGTAAGAACTATGACGATGATTTGCAGGAGCAACCGGCGAAAAACTCAAGCATCTGGACGCGTGCAGACGCTTTAAAAGTGAATGAAAATGACCCGACCGGATGGGGTCTATGGCTTTGTCAGCAACGAGATTTTTGGACCTTATGTTCCGCTGAACGGTTCAGCATTGGTGTTGGGGAATCCGCCATCCCAGCCCTTCCAGGCCTACTCGCACTACGTCATGCTGAGCTTTTAGCCACTCCCCGTTGACTAAAACGTCTCCCTGAATGCTCTGTGAGCGTCTGACACAATACTCCGAAATTATGCTTGACCCTTTGGGGCTGTCTCCCTATAGTAGCGCCCCGTTGCAGCGCTTGCGGTGTAACAAATCCGGTGAGGTGTCTGAGTGGCTGAAGGAGCACGCCTGGAAAGTGTGTATACGAGTAATCGTATCGAGGGTTCGAACCCCTCCCTCACCGCCATATAAAAGAAAAAGGTCCTGATGAAAATCAGGGCCTTTTTCTTTAGCAGCAAGCCGAAAGTCAGTATATAAACCAGCGCCGTTTAGAATTCAAAGGCCGCTTTTTCCAGCGCCCTGCTAGCCATTCAAATTCCTGATAAGTCGTTGTGGATTTCACATCCTCTCTCAAGGCTTTTATCAGAGGTTCCGCAATATCCCAGGTGTCGATCACTGTCGAATACGAAGTCCGCTTAATCATCTCTTCATCATAAATACCGCTACGGATAGTGACCGCCACCCGCTCATAGAAGTTAAGTATGTATTGGAATTTGCTCCGTTCCCGTATTTCTTCATCTGTAACGGTCGATGATCCGACAGCAAAAACAAACGAACGGAAAGATTTTCCTGAGAGATGCGCTTTCTTCAGTACATGCAGGGAATGCACATAACGGGCGTCGCTACGGCTTTCAAACAGAAAAACAGCCGTCTGCGTTTTTCTGGCGATACTGACATTATAAATAATCGTGCTGATGGCTACGATCACGCCAATCAGCAAAATGATATTACTCAGCAACTGTAGCCTTAAAGCATCTAATCCCATGATTCTCATCCATGAAAAAGGCGGGCTTTACCCGCCTGTGTGAGGTCAACATCCTTTAGAACCAGTCGTATTCATCAAACATTGCTTCCATGACATCCTCCGGCAACTGTGGTCATTACGTTTTCATGTTATGAAAACATGTAATAAATTCAACATCCTGCTGAACTTCCTGAGCACAAAATACGCACAATGAAACCGGCTTGCAATACTGTATGAACAATTCAGGAATGCGTCTCGCAAAAATCTACATCTTCGCCAGCATCAGACCGGCTCTCAGCCCCAGCGCGACGTTCGGGTTTGGGAACAGCACCACTTCCTCCTCTTCTGCCACCCGATACGTTTTGCCGGTTTCTTTCGCGATGACCGCACCCTTTTTAAAAGGCGTAAAGTTCAGCGCATCGGCGGGAACAAACAGATGAAAATCATCCTGCGAGCGGATCACATCCTGCACCACGCGAAAATGCAGCATGGGCTTGCCGGTTTCACGGGCAGGCAGAGGCTCGCCGCTGACCAGGGTTTCCAGCCCGCGGCGGATCCCCGTGAACTGTGAGTGATCGTTGCTGCCAAACGGCAGCGCTTTACCCAGTTCTAACGTACAGCTTTCGGCCTGAAACACCTCGCTGCTGAAATGGGTAAATGTGCCCCCCGGCGAACGGTGATGCACCAGCGCGTCCAGCCCGCACGCGCTGAGCCATGCCAGCATCGCCTCGCTTTTTGGTCTGGTCTGCAACGGCAACAACCCGAAGCGTACATGCAGGGAGCCGCGAATGGCGGTGTGTAAATCATAATGAAAACGATGTAAGGCACCCGCCGCCGTGGCGCTGCGGTAAAACAGCGCCATCGCCTGCTCGAGTTCCTGCGCGCGTCGCGTTTCATCATTCGGGGTATAACGTGCGTGACGCCCGCCAAACATGCGGTTCATATCGGCGTCAGCAAACCGCTTATTGAGTCGCATTGATGGCGGATTGCCCAGTAACACCAGCAACCGGACCCGCAGCGCTCTTGCGCCGGAAAGCAGCTCGCCGGTCAGCTGATTCAGCAATTCTATCGGCGCCGTCTCATTGCCATGAATACCCGCCGAAATCACAACGGCGGTGTCACAAGGCACACGCGGCGACAGTTCGAGAATGCCCTCGCCGCGCCACTGCCAGTCCAGCGTTTCGGTTTGTCCGGCCGGTTCGGTGACCGGCCCGCCCGCCATCGTCACCGCTAACAAATCAAACATAACTCACTCCTTTGAGGGTCAGCGCTGGAACGGGTAAACGGCACCCAGCCCGAGAATATTGGTCAGCTCATCCAGCGCAGTGCGCACTTCGGTCAGCAGTTGCGGATCCGCCAGGTCTTTGGCTTGCATCCGGTCACGGTAATGCGTATCCACCCACGTATTCAGACGCACAAACTGGCTGTCGCTCATGATCGACGCCACATTCACGGCGTTCAGCTCATTCCGGTTGAGCGCCACGCGCAGCCGCAGACAGGCCGGGCCGCCGCCGTTGCGCATACTTTCACGTAAATCAAACACTTCTATCTGATTAACCGGCCCGCCGCTTTCGACTAATTCGGACAAATAGGCCCAGACGCCGCTGTGCTGTCGTGATTCTTCCGGCACCACTAACAACATTTTGCCGTCAGATTTAGTCAGAAGCTGGCTGTTGAAAAGGTACGTTGCCACGGCGTCATCCAGAGAAACCTTCGCCTGCGGCACTTCAATCGGCTGGAAATCCAGTTCCAGTGCGGCCATTTTGCGACGGATTTCGCTGAGCACGCTGGCCGTATTCACAAACGCCTGCTGATGATGGAACAGCACGTTGCCGTTGCTGACCGAAATCACATCGTTATGGAAAACGCCGCTGTCGATTGCCTGCGGATTTTGCTGGATAAATACCGTTCTTTTTTCATCGAGCTGATGCAAACGCGCTACCGCGTCACTGGCCAGACGCGTCTGGCGTGCCGGATAACGTACCGGTTCGTTTTCGCCGGTCGCCAGCCCGTCGCGGCCATAGACAAAAACCTGCACGCCGGGTTTGTCATACGCGCCACATAACCGGTTATGGTTGGCGGCACCTTCATCGCCTAACGCGGCCACCTGCGGCAGCGCTTCGTGATGCGCGAAATAACGATCCGCGTGGAACGTCGCCCGCAAAATGGCGGAGGTGGTTTCGGCTTCTATCGCACGGTGGAATTTATTATTCAGGTTAGCGACGGTGAAATGCACGCGCCCGTCTCCGCTGTCCGCCGAAGGGGAGACCGTCGCCGCATTTGCCACCCACATGGATGACGCCGAGCTCAGTGACGACAACAGGCGCGGTGAATACGCCTGCGCTTTTTCCAGCACTTCACGATCGCTGCCGCCGAATCCCATCTTACGTAACGTGCTGAGATGTGGCCGTTCGTGAGGCGGTAAAATCCCCTGCGCAAAGCCAAGATCGGCAAGCGCTTTCATTTTCAGCAAGCCCTGTTTCGCCGCCAGACGCGGATTGGCGACGGCGTTCTGATTTTTAGTCGAGGCTTCATTGCCGAAAGACAGCCCCGCGTAGTGGTGCGTTGGCCCGACGAGTCCGTCAAAATTAGCTTCACATCCAGACATTCCAGCGCTCCTCAGGTTGTGCGGAAATCAACACCCGGCGACAGCGTCGCAGGAAGTTCCAGCTTGTCTGTCTCCAGCGAGGCCATCGGCCACGCGCAGTAATCCGCCGCATAATAGGCGCTCGGGCGATGGTTACCGGAAGCGCCGATCCCACCGAATGGCGCGTTGCTTGACGCGCCGGTCAGCGGTTTGTTCCAGTTCACAATCCCCGCCCTTGCTTCCAATAATAGCTGCTCAAACTGAGCACGCTCTGTGGAAATCAGCCCGGTCGCCAGTCCGAAACGCGTCTGATTAGCCAGCGCAATGGCATGATCAAAATCGCTGTAGCGGTAAATACTCAGCAAGGGCCCGAAATATTCTTCATCAGGAATACCCGCCACACCGGTCAGATCGATGATCCCCGGCGTCAGCACGGTATTGAGCGGATCCGGACGCGTCAGTAACAGCAAAGGCTTTCCGCCGAGCGCCAGTAATTCGTCCTGTGCTTTCAGCATATTGCGTGCTGCCGCATCAGAAATAACCCCGCCCATAAACGGCTGCGGATCGTCATTCCAGCCGCCGATGCGCAGTTGCATGGTCACGTCCAGCAAACGTGCGATAAACGCATCACCTGCCGCGCCTTCTTTTACCAGCAAACGGCGTGCGCAGGTACAACGCTGCCCGGCAGAAATAAACGCGGACTGAATCGTCAGGTTAACCGCAGCATCGATATCCTCAACCGGTTCGACGATCAGCGCGTTATTGCCACCCATTTCCAGCGCCAGAATTTTTTCCGGTTGCCCTGCCAGCTGGCGATGCAACTGATACCCCGTTCCCGCGCTGCCCGTAAACAGCAGCCCGTCGATATTCCCGCAGGCCGCCAGCGCTTCGCCGGTCGTGCGCCCGCCCTGCACCAGATTCAGCACGCCTTCCGGTAAACCGGCCTGCTGCCAGAGTTTCACGGTTTCTTCCGCGGTTTTCGGCGTCAGCTCGCTCGGCTTGAAAACAATCGTATTGCCCGCCAGCAGCGCCGGAACGATGTGGCCATTTGGCAGATGTCCGGGGAAGTTATACGGCCCGAATACCGCCAGAACGCCGTGCGGACGGTGGCGTAATACCGCTTCGCCGTCCGGCATCGCCGTATGTTTTTCACCGGTACGTTGCTGGCTGGCCTCCAGAGAAATGGCCACTTTGCCGATCATCGCCTGGATTTCTGTCAGCGTTTCCCAACGCGGTTTGCTGGTTTCCTGACTGATGATTTCCGCCAGCCGGGTTTTATGTTCGGTCAGTAAATCCGCAAAACGTTTAATTACCTCGCCACGTTCGGCCACGGTTTTACGTGCCCACGCCGGAAACGCCGTACGTGCTGCCGTGCAGGCCATTTCGACGTCTTGCGCGTCAGCGCTCAGTGCCGACCACAGCAACGTGTTATCCGCCGGATTGGTTTTACTAAGCTGCGCGCCTTGCCCGCTGCGCCACTGGCCCTGAATAAAGAGTGCTGGTTGCATCATGCGAGACTTTCCTTTTTGTGAAATTGTGTCGGTTGGGTAGCGCTGCTGCCGGGGAAAAGTGCCACGGCGCGCAGGCTGTCGCCTTCGCGAACGCCGAGCATGTCAGCTTCGCGGGCGTTTAACTGGACAGATTCCGGCGAATCGCCGCCGGGGATCAGCAAGGCACGGAAATTCTGGTACTGCTCGTTGGCGACCAGGTATTGTGGTTCGTCGCGGTCAGCGCGATGTTCTGCCAATCTGACCGGAAACAGGCGGCTTTCTCTGACGGCGCGCAGCGAATCAATTTCGCCTTCCAGCGTCGGGCCCGCATCAAAAATATCGACATAACCTTCGTAGCGCAGCCCTTCGCCTTCCAGCACCGCGCGCGCCGGGGCGGTTTGCGGATGGACGGCACCAATCACTTCCCGCGCTTCGTGGCTGAGCAGTTCGGTGTACAGCGGATGCTTCGGCATCAGTTCGGCGATAAAAGACTTTTGCCCCATACCGGTCAGGCGGTCGGCTTCGGCGAATTCCATACCGAAGAAATGCCGCCCGACGCTGTCCCAGAAAGGAGAACGCCCGTTGTCGTCGGACATCCCGCGCATCTCCGCAATCACCTTACGGGAGAAATATTCGCGAAAAGCCGCCAGAAACAGGAAGCGAACTTTTGATAACAGCTGGCCATTTTTCCCGTGGCGATAATCCGGGTCGAGGAATAGCGTACAAAGTTCGGTGTAACCGGTGTGGTCGTTGCTGAGAAACAGCGTCGGCACCGGTTTGTAGATATTCAGGCTTTTTGAAGCATGAACCAGCGTGCCGAGGCGGAAGTTATACCAGGGTTCGCTCAGCCCGACGGCCACTTCGATGGCGCTGACACCCACGACTTTTTCAAGTTCCGTGTCTTCAAGCACAAACAAATAACCCTGATCGGCCTTCTCAAGGCGACCTTCCCAGGTCGCCACCGAACGCTCAATGCGTCCGCGTAAATGCGCTTCATCCTTGGGCAAAGACGTTAAACCGATGCCGGTTTTGCCTGACAACAGCAGAATATCGGCGAGATCGCCGGGCCGCACAGGTCGAATCAACATCATGATGCTCTACCTCTTTCATCCCAAAGCTTATTTATGCCAGACATTCACACGCAAAGGCGCGCCACGGCGCGTTCCAGGCGGTTCAGCCCTTCTTCAATATCGGCACCCGGAATAATCAGTGACGGCGCAAAACGCAGCACGTTTGGCCCGGCAATCAGTGCAATCAGCCCTTCTTCGGCCGCCAGCGTGTTCAGCTGTTTAGCCTGATCTTTATAGCGTTCACTCATCACCGCGCCGAGCAACAGCCCCTGCCCGCGCACTTCGCTGAAGACGTGATAACGGTCGTTAATGCGTTTCAGACCGTCGACAAACCACTGGTGGCGTTTCTGCACGCCCGACAGGACTTCCGGCGTATTGATCATCTCAAAAACTTTACCCGCCACCGCCGTCGCAAGCGGGTTACCGCCGTAGGTGGTGCCGTGCGTGCCCGGCTGGAACAGCGCGGCGTAGCGGTCAGTCGTCAGCATCGCCCCAATCGGGAAACCGCCGCCGAGCGCTTTGGCGCTGGTTAAAATGTCCGGTACAACGCCGTAATGCTGGTAGGCATACAGCTCGCCGGTTCGACCCACGCCGGTCTGGACTTCATCGAAAATTAGCACTGCCTGATGTTTGTCACACAACTCGCGCAGCCCTTGCAGGAATTGTGCATCGGCAGGCACCACGCCGCCTTCGCCCTGAATCGGCTCAACAATCACAGCACAGGTACGTGAAGAAATCTGGCTGGCAACGGCGGCCAGATCGTTAAACGGCAGATGCGTAATGGCCGGTGGCAACGGCGCGAAATCTTCAGAATATTTCGGCTGACCGCCAGCGGTGACGGTGAACAACGTGCGGCCGTGGAAGGCGTTTTTAAAAGCGATAATTTCGTTTTTATCGCCACCCGCTTTATGCCCGTACAACCGCGCCAGTTTGAGTGCCGCTTCATTGGCTTCCGCGCCGGAATTACAGAAAAAAACTTTGTCGGCAAACGTCGCATCGATCAGTTGTTTTGCCAGACGCAGCACCGGTTCGTTGGTATAGCCGTTGCCCAGATGCCAGACCTTATCGGCCTGCTCATGCAGCGTTTTACGAATTTCAGGGTGCGCATGTCCCAGCGCATTCACCGCAATACCGCCTGCAAAATCCACATAGTCTTTGTCCGCCTGATCCCACAGCCAGGATCCTTCGCCTCGCACCGGAATAAACGCGGCCGGGGCGTAAACCGGCACCATCCAGTCATCAAAGTTCTGGCGGCTGACATTTTGCGGCTGCTGTTGGTGTTCCATATAAACCTCTTTATTAAGTCTCTGTGACTGGCTGAATTCAGGGTGACCGTTACCGTCCCCCGGACTGGCAGGGAATGCAGTTATTATTTTGTTATTTAAAAGTTAATAAATAATCTCACTCAGTCACATCATAGATTGCAGTCTTCGTGCCAGCAAAGGGAAAAAGTGAATAAAAAAGACCACATCCAGAAAAAACAACCACTTAATATCGCCTGTTATTCACTTAAATTGCATAAAAAATGAATAAAAGAAAAAATCCCCTTCTGCAGCAACGAGGGGTAAGGAATGAGTATGCAGGGAATTATTTTGATTTCTGATAGCAGATATTGTGCAGGATTGTGATCTGGCGCTGATGCGGTTATGCACCGCGACAACACATTGCCCGGTAGCGGTGCATGACCGCACCCGTTTGGGGCATTTCCGCCCCGTGACCGTGTTCACATTCTGCGCAAATAAAAACGTGTGAGGAAGTTTTAGGGCTCAAAAATCCATCAGCTTTGTTTTATTGATGCGTGGTTGTTATTTAATTGTTATGTATTTGTGATTTTGTTATCGGTAACTTCAGTTCTCTCTGCCACGCCATGCCGGATATTCAAATTTATGAAACCTAAATTTAACCTTATTACTTATATAAATTAACAATTACGGGCTTTGATCACACTCCGTTCACGAGCACGCGAAAAGCGCTTTCCCGTTAAGTTAATCTCTGATTGCGGCATTTACCCCGACCGCCCCTACACAAACCCTCATAAGAAAGGTACAGACATGAAATTTAACCTCGCATTAGTCAGTGCATGTGTGGTTTCAGCATGCATGTTATTCACGACACCGACTTTCGCCGCCAATAAACCCTACGACATCGCCGTCGTGGCGAAGGTCACCGGCATTCCCTGGTTCACCCGCATGGAAGTTGGCGTAAAAGAAGCGGCGCAGAAACTGGACGTCAACGCCTATCAGGTGGGTGCTTCAACGCCAGACCCGGCTCAGCAGGTGAAAGTCATTGAAGATCTCATCGCCAAAAAAGTGGATGCGATTATCGTGGTGCCGAACGATGCCAAAGTGCTGGAACCTGTGCTGAAAAAAGCCCGCGATCAGGGCATCGTGGTATTAACCCACGAATCTCCGGATCAGCAGATCGGTCAGTGGGATATCGAAACTATCGACAGCCAGAAATATGCACAAGCCAATATGGATGAGCTGGCAAAAGATATGGGCAGCAAAGGTGGTTATGCTATTTATGTCGGTTCCCTGACTGTGCCATTGCATAACGCCTGGGCTGACGCGGCAATTAAATATCAGAAAGAAAAATACCCGGATATGCACGAAGTCACATCACGTTTGCCGGTGGCAGAAAATATCGACAAGTCCTACTCCACCACGCTGGATTTAATGAAAACCTATCCTGATCTGAAAGGGATTATCGGTTTCGGTTCACTCGGCCCGATCGGTGCCGGTCAGGCCGTACAGCAAAAACGTGCGAAAAATAAAATCGCCGTCGTCGGTATCGCAATGCCAGCGCAGGCCGCGCCTTACCTGATGCGCGGTGACATTAAGAAAGTCCTGCTGTGGGATCCGAAAGATGCCGGTTACGCGCTGGTTACCGTTGCCGACCAGCTGCTGCAGGGTAAAGAAGTGACGAAGGATCTGACCATCGACACCTTAGGGAAAGCCGATGTGGATACCGAAAAACACGTGATTCGCTTTAATAAAATCCTCGAAGTCACACCGGATAACGCGAAATCACTCGGCTTCTGATTTAACTCTTTAATTATTTTATTTACCGGAGATAAATTTATCTCCAGCGCCATACCAGGCAAATAGAAACAGATACGGCGATGTTTGCTGTGCCGTATCTGAATTTCTAATCAGACATTGAAAACTTATATCCTAAATAATTCGGGTTGCAGGAAGGCGGCAAATGAGTGGATCCCGGTGAGCTTACATAAGTAAGTGATTCGGGTAAGCGAGTAAAGCCAACGCATCCGCAGCGCGAAGTATGAAGGGTATGCTGTAAGGATCATGTGATGAATACTCTCAGCACGTCCCCTGCCCCTGCTGAGGCCTTTATCAGCCTCGAAAAAATCAGTAAGAAGTTCCCCGGCGTATTAGCGCTGGATAATGTCAGCCTGACGCTGAATAAAGGTGAAGTGCATTGTCTCGCCGGTCAGAATGGTTGCGGTAAAAGCACCATTATTAAAGTCATTTCCGGTGTCTATCAGCCGGAAAAAGGCGCAGCGATCACCCTCGATGGGAAACTCTTTCATACCCTGACGCCGCAACTTTCTTCTTATTACGGTATTCAGGTTATTTATCAGGACTTGTCATTATTCCCGAATTTATCGGTGGCCGAAAATATTGCCATTCATCGTTATTTACCGGGCGGTGATTTTTGGGTACATCGCGAGGCAATGCGCAAAAAAGCGGTCGCCGCAATGCAACGGGTGGGCGTTTCTCTCGATCCGGACCGTAAAGTTGAAAAGTTGTCGATCGCAGACCGTCAGTTAGTGGCAATATGCCGCGCAATCGCCGCTGACGCCAGCCTGGTGATCATGGATGAACCGACCGCGTCGCTGACCCGCACTGAAGTTAACGGGCTGCTGCGGGTGGTCAATGAGCTGAAAGCGGCGGGCATTTGCGTGGTGTTCGTCAGCCATCGTTTGGATGAAGTGATGGAAGTCGCCGACCGGATAAGTGTCATGCGCGACGGCAAGCTGGTCGGCACCTATCCGGCGAGTTCGCTCGACAGCAACGAGCTGGCCTTCCTGATGACCGGGCAACGTTTTAGCTACAGCCATCTGCCGCACCGCGCGCCCGCAGAAGCCACGCCGCTGCTGGAAGTCAGCCATCTGAGCCGCAAAGGCCAGTATCAGGATATTTCGCTGTCGCTGCGTCAGGGCGAAATTACCTCGATTATCGGCCTGCTGGGGTCGGGGCGCACCGAACTGTGCCTGAGCCTGTTTGGCATGAGCCAGCCTGACAGCGGTGAAATCCGCGTGAACGGCAATGCGGTAAAATTTCACAGTAACCGCGACGCTATCCGCCACGGCATCGCGTATGTCTCGGAAGATCGCCTGACGCAAGGGCTGGTCATGGAGCAATCCATTTATGACAACACGCTGGTGTCCATTTTCGACAAGCTGCACACCGCCACCGGCCTGATGGATCACCGCAAAGCGGCCGCCGTGGTGAAAGATCTGATCCGCGACCTGAACATTAAAGTCTCGGACAGCGCGCTGCCGGTGAAAACGCTATCCGGCGGGAATGCCCAGCGTATCGCCATCGCCAAATGGGTGGCGACGCAGCCGCATATTCTGATCCTGGATTCGCCGACGGTTGGCGTGGATATCGCCAACAAAGAAGGCATTTACCGTATTGCGCGCGATCTGGCGGAGTCCGGCATGGCCGTTCTGATGATTTGCGATGAAATTCCCGAAGCTTATTACAACAGTCACCGCGTGCTGGTGATGCGCAAAGGCCAGCTGGTGGCGGAGTTTGCTCCGCACCAGAGCAGCGAAGCGCAGATTGCGGAGGCAATCAATGGATAACAAAAAGCTCTCCAAATTGTTTTCTCAGCACGAATTCTGGCTGGGATTACTGGTTCTGCTGCTGGTCATCGGCCTGAGCCTGCGCACCAATGAATTTATGACGCTCGGCAATCTCACCGACGTCGCCACCAGCTACGCCATTCTCGGCATTCTGGCCTGTGGCCTGTTCGTGGTGCTGATTGCCGGCGGCATTGATATCTCCTTCCCTGCCGTGACCTCAATCGGCCAGTACGTAATGGCGAGTTACATTATTCACCACGGCGGCAGTTTTCCGCTGGCGTTTGCGATGTCGATGGGCACCGGTTTGCTGCTCGGGCTGGTGAACGGATTCCTGGTCTACTGGCTGCGCGTTCCGGCAATTATCATCACCATTGCCACGCTGAACCTGTTTTACGGTTTGCTGGTTTATCTGACCAACGGCACCTGGCTGTACGGTTTCCCGGACTGGTTTATGAACGGCATCAGCTGGTTCTCGTTCACTGCCGCCGACGGCTATGACTATGGCCTGACATTGCCGCTGCTCAGCCTGCTCGGCGTCATTATCGCCACCGGCGTACTGATGAACCGCACCCGCGTAGGCCGTCAGATTTATGCCATGGGCAGCAACCGTGACGCCGCCTCGCGCCTCGGGCTGAACATTCTGCGTCTGCATTTCTACGTTTACGGCTTTATGGGTTTGCTGGCGGGTATCGCGGCGGTCGTACAGGCGCAAATCACGCAGTCGGTCGCGCCCAACTCCCTGCTCGGTTATGAGCTGACAGTGCTGGCGGCGGTGGTGTTAGGCGG
Source organism: Rahnella sp. ChDrAdgB13 (assembly GCF_017655185.1). NCBI lineage: Bacteria > Pseudomonadati > Pseudomonadota > Gammaproteobacteria > Enterobacterales > Yersiniaceae > Rahnella > Rahnella sp. ChDrAdgB13. Next base: position 12,668 of record NZ_JAEMGT010000033.1, read on the forward strand.
TACCAGCATGACCGGCGGGCGCGGTTCGCTGACCGGCACCATTCTCGGCGTAATGCTGCTGGCCTTCCTGCAAAACGGGCTGACATTACTGAGCATTTCGTCTTACTGGCATCAGGTTTTCAGCGGCGTGATCATTCTGGTCAGCATCAGCAGCACCGCGTGGAACGAAAAACGCAAACTGGCAAAGGGGATGTGACATGACGACCTTAACCCGAATTATCCCCGGCGACCGCATCATCCGCCTGCAGTTGCTGATCATCGTTGCTGTCGCCGTGCTGTTTTCCTTCACGCTGGGCGGCAGTTTTTACAGCATCGGCAATTTCCAGTCGATTTCCTCGCAACTGCCGATTCTGGGCATGCTGGCGTTAGGCATGGGCATCACCATGCTGACCGGCGGTATTAACCTTTCCGTCATTGCCGGTGCCAACGCCTGTTCCCTGGCGATGGCTGCGATTCTGGTGGCGCATCCCGATCAGCCGGGTTATTTCGCGCTGGCCATGTTCGCCGGGCTGGCTGTCGCGGTGGTGATTGGTGTGCTGAACGGCGCGCTGATTGCGTACGTCGGCGTTTCCCCGATTCTGGCCACGCTCGGCACCATGACGCTGATTGCCGGGCTGAACATTTTACTCACCAACGGCGCAGTGATTTCAGGCTTCCCGGCGGCGATCCAGTATCTGAGCAACGGCAGCCTGCTGGGTATTCCGGTCGCCCTGCTGTTATTTCTGCTGGTCGCACTTTTGCTGTGGGTTTTGCTGGAACACACCACGCTCGGCCGCAGTTTGTATCTGATGGGTTCCAACGAACAGGCCACGCGCTTTAGCGGCGTCAACACACATAAAGTCACCATCGCGGTGTACGTACTTTCCGCCCTGCTTGGCTGGGGCGCGGCGCTGCTGATGATGTCAAAATTCAACTCGGCGAAAGCGGGCTACGGCGACTCGTATCTGCTGGTGACTATTCTTGCGTCCGTGCTTGGCGGGATCAACCCCGACGGCGGATTCGGGCGGGTCATCGGGTTGGTGCTGGCGCTGATCGTCCTGCAAATGCTGGAAAGCGGCCTGAACCTGATGGGCGTCAGCAGTTACCTGACGATGGCACTCTGGGGCGGCGTCCTGATCCTGTTTATCGCCTTACAAAACAGAAAATCTTAAGCGAATTGCTTTTACCGAAGGGAAAAAACATGGCGAGTTATTTTATTGGAGTTGACGTAGGAACCGGCAGCGCCCGTGCGGGCGTCTTCGACATGACCGGCCGCATGGTCGGTCAGGCCAGCCGTGAGATTACGCTGTACCGCCCGAAAGCTGATTTCGTCGAGCAATCTTCCGATGAGATCTGGCAGTCCGTTTGCAACGCCGTTAAAGACGCGGTGAATCAGGCCGACATCAACCCGATTCAGGTAAAAGGCATCGGCTTTGATGCCACCTGTTCGCTGGTGGTGCTCGATAAAGAAGGTAAACCGCTGACCGTCAGCCCGTCCGGCCGCAGCGAGCAGAACATTATCGTGTGGATGGATCACCGCGCCATCACGCAGGCCGAACGCATCAACGCCACCGGCCACCGCGTGCTGGAATTTGTCGGCGGGATTATTTCGCCGGAAATGCAGACGCCCAAACTCCTGTGGCTGAAACAACATATGCCGACGACGTGGAATAACGTCGGGCATTTGTTTGATTTGCCGGATTTCCTGACCTGGCGCGCCACGCAAAGCACCACACGTTCACTGTGTTCCACGGTGTGTAAATGGACCTATATCGGCCACGAAGACCGCTGGGATCCGAGCTATTTCCGCCAGATTGGACTTGAAGACCTGCTGGAAAACAATGCCGCTAAAATCGGCAGCGAAGTCAAAACCATGGGCGAACCGCTGGGCCACGGCCTGACCCAGCGCGCCGCCGCTGAAATGGGGCTGATGGCCGGAACCGCGGTCAGCGTCTCAATTATTGATGCACACGCGGGTAGTCTCGGCATTCTCGGTGCCAGCGGCGCATCCGGTGAGTCCGCCGATTTCGACAACCGCATCGCGCTGATTGGCGGCACTTCTACCGCGCATATGGCAATGTCCCGCAGCGCACGCTACATCGGCGGCATCTGGGGGCCGTACTATTCTGCGATTTTGCCGGATTACTGGCTGAACGAAGGCGGGCAATCCACGACCGGCGCGCTAATCGACCACGTGATTCAGTCGCATCCGTGCTATCAGGATTTACTGAAACAGGGCAAAGACAGCGGCAAAACCATTTATGAAATACTGAACGGTCTGCTGCGCAAAATGGCGGGAGAACCGGAAAACATCGCGTTCCTGACCAAAGACATTCATATGCTGCCCTACTTCCACGGCAACCGTTCGCCACGCGCCAACCCGACGCTCACCGGCACGCTGACCGGCCTGAAACTCTCGCGCACGCCGGAAGACATGGCACTGCATTATCTCGCGACGATCCAGGCGCTGGCGCTCGGCACCCGTCATATCATTGAAACCATGAATCAGAGCGGCTACCGCATTGATACCATGATGGCGAGCGGCGGCGGCACCAAAAACCCGGTGTTTGTGCAGGAGCATTCCAACGCGACTGGCTGCGCGATGCTGTTGCCGGAAGAGAGCGAAGCGATGCTGCTCGGCAGCGCTATGATGGGCACCGTGGCCGCCGGCGCGTATGATTCACTGCCCGAAGCGATGGCCGCCATGAGCCGCATCGGCAAAACTGTCACGCCGCAAACCAACAAAATCAAAGAGTATTACGACCGCAAATACCGCGTATTCCACGAGATGTATCACGACAGCATGAAATACCGCCGCCTGATGCAGGGGGAAGAACAATGACCGCTGACGAGGAATTTCAGCTGGCGTGCCAGGGCTGGCGGACGTACAGCCAGGAACTGCTGGCATTGCAGAAAAATCTCGATGCTGATATCTGGCAGCAGCTACTGACGCTGATCACCGGCTGTAAGGGCAAAATTGCGGTCACCGGCGTCGGCACATCGGGCATTGCAGCACGTAAAATTGCGCACATGCTGGCGTGTGTCGAACAGCCGTCGGTCTATCTCAGCGCCACCGACGCCGCGCACGGCGACCTGGGTTTTCTGCGCAGTGACGACCTGATGATCCTGATTTCCCGCGGCGGGAATTCCGAAGAGCTGACGCGTCTGTTACCGACGCTGAAAACCAAAGGCGTGGCCATCATCAGCGTGACGGAAAATCTGGATTCGGCCATTGCACGCGCCGCTACGCTGGTCGTAAAAACGCATATTCAGCAGGAAATCGACCCGCTCAATATGCTGGCCACGACTTCTATCATGCTGGTACTGGCGGTGTTCGATGCTTTGTGCGGCAACATCATGCTGCGCAACGGTTTCGATCAGCAAAGGCTTCTGAAGGTGCATCCCGGCGGAAATGTCGGGAAGACATTAAGGGAGCAGGATTTGTGAATCTGGGCGGGAAACAATCATTTCGGCTAATGCGTTTGCGTATAACAAACCTCTGAAAGTGACTTAACGTGCGTTGGTTTTATTGTTCTGTTGTTTTTCGCGGCGTACCTTGTCTGCTCAATTTATCTCAGACTAGGGAAGATTATGAGCTGGAACCGGGATGCCGCAATATCACATATCAGGACTCATGCGGGCTCACACTCTCTTCATCGCTGTGCACGTTACACCCGGCAGGCGATAGAGGCTGGCGGCGTTCATCTGGACAATATACCTGATGCAAAAGACTACGGTGCTTCGCTTGAACGCGCCGGGTTCAGGGAGGTGCCCGCCGGTTCAACCTTAGTAGCGGGAGATGTGGCAATAATTCAACCCTACCAGGATGGTAATCCATCGGGCCATATGACGATGTACGACGGTACAACGTGGTTTTCAGATTTTCGCCAAACCAGCATGTATCCCGGCCCGGGATATCGGAACACCCGCCCGGCCTACAAAATTTACCGGAAGAACTAATGCGCATACTTATCCTATTAGCTCTGAGCTTATTAACAGCGTGTTCTTCCCATTCCGATGATAATCAGCTGGCGATTAAACAGGTCACCAATTTTTATGGATTTTATCTTGCGGCTTTTCTGAAAGATCCCCCTCCGACGCATGAGTCGCCTGAAATGCGTCGTTATGTGGCGGCTGACACCTTAAGCCGACTTGCCGCCGTGGATAAAATCCCGGAACAGGAGATCGTTAGCGCAGATTATTTTACGTACACGCAAGATTATGACGCAGCGTGGATCCCGGCTTTTAAGACCGGGACCCTACGCAGTGTTACGGGCGGAAAAGTCTTGGATATCTGGCTTGGGATTGACCACGGAAAGAGCCTTCACCTTGAGACGTATTTGAAACGTGAAAACATGACGTGGAAAATTTATCGGGTACGCAATATCTCTGATAATTATGAAGCCCCGATTTTCAGCGCTGGGAGGCTCCGGCGCGGCTGGTAATCCGTAAAACCACCGCCGTCTGAAAAGGCGGTGGAGGTTAAGCACTTCACGGTCACCCCCTAATTTCTTCCCCCACCAGCGCCGCCAGCACTGAAATGGCGCGGGCGGTGTGCGGTCCCCATTCGAATGACGTGTTGATGCGCAAACAATGTCGGAAACGTTCGTCGGCGGAAAACATCGTGCCCGGCGCGACGCTGACGCCTTTGGCCAGTGCGTGCTGATAGACCCGCGCGGCATCCACGTTATCGCCCAAATCGAGCCAGAGGAAATAGCCGCCCTGCGGTTGGGAAACCGAAACCTGCGCGGGGAATTCTTTGATGATGGCGTGATGCATCGCCATTTGCCGCTGTTCCAGCACACGGCGCAGGCGGCGTAAATGGGTGTCGTAACCGCCCTGCTGCCCGCCTTTTTGCAGGAAATCTGCCAGCGCCAGCTGCACCGGCACGCTGGCGGATAACGTACTCATCAGCTGCAACCGTTCAATACGCTCAACGTATTTCCCTGCCGCCACCCAGCCGACGCGAAAACCCGGTGCCAGACATTTAGAGAATGAAGAACAATGCAGAATTTCGCTGCGATACGCTGACGCCTTCAGCGGCACCGGGCGTTCACTGCCAAAATACAATTCGCTGTAAACGTCATCTTCAATTAACGCCACCTGATGCCGTTGAAGGATATCCACCAGCCGAGCCTTATTTTCGGACGGCATCGTACAACCGAGCGGGTTCTGAAAACTCGACATCAGCCAGCAGGCTTTGATCGGATAGGTTTCCAGCGCTTTTTCCAGCGCATCGGGATCCATACCAAAACGCACGTCGGTCGGAATAGCGATCGCTTTTAACTTGCGCCGCTCTATGGCCTGTAACGCACCATAAAATGCCGGAGACTCAATCGCCACCCAGTCGCCCGGCTCGGTCACGGCCTGCAAACTCAGCCCTAAAGACTCCATCGCGCCGGACGTAATGACGATTTCATCGGGCGCAACTTCTATACCATTTTGAGCATAACGGCGGGCAATGCTGCGGCGCAGCTCTTCGTTGCCCGGCGGCAAATTGGCGGTGGCGCTGTGCGGTGACATACGGCGGACGGCGCTGGCAAGCGATCGCGCCAGGCGCGGCTGCGGGAATAAGGTCGGATCGGGAAATGCCGAACCCAGCGGTACGACGGAAGGATCCTGCCCCGCTTTCAGGATATCGAAAATCGCATCATTGACGTCTACCTGCTCGGCAGCGTGCAGGCGTTCATCGGGCTGACGGCGAACCGGGCGCTGCAAACCTGCTGCGACGTAGTAGCCGGACTGCGGGCGCGCAACAATCACGCCCTGACTTTCCAGCAGCTGGTACGCCTGTAACACCGTCATCAGGCTCAGCCCGGACAGTTTGCAGGACTCGCGTAAGGAAGGCAGGCGGTCGCCCGGCAGCCAGACCTGAGTGTCGATTTGTCTGCGCAAGGTGCGCGCAAGCGTTTCGTAGCGGGATTCAGTCATGAGCACTCTGCACTGTTATATAAAGTGTTAACGAAAGGGTAACTATTATGCCGGTTCTTGCCCACTTCCGGCGATGTAAACCCGGCATCAACAGCAAACAATCTTTACTTAAGAAGTCTGGCGGCCAAACATTCACCATGTTAATGTATGAACTCACCGCATTACTCAGATTTATCTGAACTTCCAGTCATGCCTGTTCTCGCAACCTTACGCTTTCTAAACATTTTCTCCACGATCGGTTGAAAAGTGACACTTCGGCTTTCACTCTTTTACATCTTGCTCGCATTACTATTCATTGGATTCAGTAGACTTGCTTTCGTCGAAACAAAACGGGCGATGTGCCTGAATCTCCAATGAGGAATTTAATTATGCGTAAACTTACCGCAATGATTGTGGCTTCAACTCTGGCTCTGAGCTCTGCTTCTTTCGCGTTTGCTGCTGAAACCACGGCCACTCCGGCAACTGACGCACCTGCTGCGACTCACGGCAAAATGATGCACCATAAAGGCCCGCATCATATGAACCCGTTTGCAGGTCTGAACCTGACTGAGCAGCAGAAAACTCAGATGAAAGAAATTATGAAAGACAGCGGCGCGCGCCCTGACCGCGCTGCAATGAAAGCGCAGATGGATCAGATGCACACCTTAGTTGCCTCAGACAGCTTCGATGAAGCGAAAGTGAAATCGCAGATTGATACCATCACCAAAGCACAGTCCGACCGCATGCTGGATCGCGCACGTGCTGAGAACAAAATGTATAACCTGCTGACGCCTGAGCAGAAAAAACAGTTCAACGAAAACTACCAGAAACGCGCTGCCAAAATGGAACAGATGCGTGACCACAAACCGGGCCAGGAAAAACCTGCTTCCGCAGAATAATTTCTGACCTGACACAGATTAACCGGCCTCTCACAGGCCGGTTTTTTTTGGCTCGCGCCCTCAGGCATCTTCGCCATGACGGGTGATCATGACCCGCAGATAATCCAGCACCACGGCGGCGGGTTCCGAAAGCGCCAGCGTTTCGGATAACACCGCGCCCACATCCATATACGTCGTACTGTCCTCCACCGTGCGCCGCATGACACGCAATCCCTCCAGCGACCATGGCCGGTAAACCAGATCCGACAAAAGAGTCACGCCCCGACCTTTAGCCACCAGACTGCGCACCGTTTCGAATGACGTGGTAGTAAACGCCACATTCGGCTGGCCGCCGTGTGTATGCCAGTGCCCGCGTATCACATCGGGATATTCGTCAGTATCGAGCAACAAAAAAGGCAAGCTGGCGATATCAGCCAGATGAATAACCGCCTTACTGAGCAACGGATGCCCCTGCGAAATCCACAGTCTTCGCGGCGAGCGAATAAACGTTTCGATTTTCAGGTCGGTTTCGCGGGCAATATTCGAGGTCAGCAGCAGGCAAAAGTCGGTTTCCCCCAGCCTTAACGAGGAGTTCACTGGGCGTGGTCTGGCTGGTCATGCAGGGAGATTTACTGCACATTGAGACACTTAAAAATCTGAACCGCGGCGATGTCTGGACCATGGGATGAGCCATCAGCTGGGCGTTGTATTGTGCCTTTCTGCGTATCAAACCAAAGAGCGTGGGTGGAAACGCATTCGTGGCCGTCAGCGCCGTTATCGGGGCGCTGGTCCTGTTGCCAGTACTGGCGTTCTCCTCTTTAACCCCTGTTCATCACGCACTGAGTTCCTACACAAGCGCCGGGTTCCTGTGCGGATTGGCCTGTCTGGTGGTTTTCCCTTCCTGGCTTTCCTATCTGCTGTGGAACAAAGGGATCCAGGCGATTGGCGCGACACGTGGCGAAATTTACTCACATCTGATCCCGCTGAGCGGCGGGATGCTGAGTATCCTGTTCCTGAATATTCCTTTGCACAATTTCCATCTGATCAGCGCCCTGCTGATTGCATCCGGCATCGCGCTTTGTTCGGGTAAAGCGAAAGAAAAAATCAGCCACCCGCGCCGTTTCACTCAGGCAGAGTGATGAAGCCTCACAACTTTGATGTCATCCGACCAGCATTCCCCTTCCAAAGCGTCAGCCACATCACATTTTCATCCTTAACTCCACACTCCTCCGTTTAAAAACACTATTTTTAAACGGAATTTTCACAATGTCGCAACCTGAATCGGGTCTGCGCGTCTTACCTCTACATCACACTCTCTACATAAAAAGTGGCCTGCCTGAGCAGGACCCCTGACAAGGAGTTGTACATCATGAAAAGCGTCAAGTCCGGGATAACCTGGCTGGTGGTGGCGTTAATCGGCGCCTTCGCCTTCGGGATGCTGGCTTTAAGCCGCGGAGAACACGTCAACGCCCTGTGGCTGGTGGTGGCCGCCATTGCCTGCTACAGCATTGCCTATCGTTTTTACAGCCTGTTCATCGCTGAAAAAGTGTTCGAACTCGATGATAACCGCATGACCCCCGCCGAACGCCACAACGACGGGCTGGATTATGTGCCGACCAACAAATGGGTGTTATTCGGTCACCATTTCGCAGCCATCGCCGGAGCCGGTCCGCTGGTTGGCCCGATCCTTGCCGCACAAATGGGCTTCCTGCCTGGCACCATCTGGATTTTAGTCGGTGTGATGCTTGCCGGTGCCGTACAAGACTTCCTGATCCTGTTCATTTCGACACGCCGTGACGGCCGCTCTCTGGGTGAAATGGCGAAGCAGGAGCTGGGCAGTTTTGCCGGCGTCGTGACCATGCTCGGCGCGCTCGGCGTCATGATCATTATTCTGTCTGCGCTGGCATTAGTGGTAGTGAAAGCGCTGGCCGACAGTCCGTGGGGTCTGTTCACCATCGCAGCCACGATTCCCATTGCTCTGTTTATGGGCATTTACATGCGTTTTCTGCGTCCGGGAAAAATCGCCGAAGTATCGGTGATGGGTTTCGTGCTGATGATGCTGGCGATTGTGTACGGTGGAAATGTCGCAGCGGATCCGGTCTGGGGCCCGTTCTTTACGCTGCACGGCACCACGCTGACCTGGGTTCTGGTGATTTACGGCTTTATCGCCTCAGTTCTGCCGGTCTGGCTGTTGCTGGCGCCGCGTGATTATCTCTCAACGTTTCTGAAAATCGGCGTAATCATTGGTCTGGCGGTGGGTATCGTCTTCGCCATGCCGGAGATGAAAATGCCCGCCGTCTCACGCTTTATTGACGGCAGCGGGCCGGTGTTCTCCGGCAGCCTGTTCCCGTTCCTGTTTATCACCATTGCCTGCGGATCGATTTCCGGTTTCCATGCGCTGGTCTCCAGCGGCACCACGCCGAAGCTGATTGAACGCGAAAGTCATATCCGTTTTATCGGTTACGGCGCGATGCTGATGGAGTCGTTCGTGGCGATCATGGCGCTGATTTGTGCGTCAGTTATCGATCCCGGCGTCTATTTTGCGATGAACTCACCGGCGGCGCTTATTGGGACCACGGTGGAAAGCGCTTCGCAGGTGATTAACGGCTGGGGCTTTGTCATCACGCCAGACGTTCTGACCCAAATCGCCAAAGACGTGGGCGAGCAGTCAATTCTTTCCCGCGCGGGTGGCGCACCGACCTTTGCGGTCGGCATGGCGCACATTATTACCGACGTTTTCAACAGCCGCACCATGATGGCGTTCTGGTATCACTTCGCCATTCTGTTTGAAGCATTATTTATTCTGACCGCCGTGGATGCCGGTACCCGTGCCTGCCGCTTTATGGTGCAGGATCTGGTGGGCGTGGCGGTTCCTTCACTGGCGAATAACCGGTCGTGGGTGGGGACGATTGCAGGGACAACAGTCGCCGTAGCGGGCTGGGGTTTCTTCGTTTATCAGGGCGTGGTCGATCCCTTAGGCGGCATCAATACTCTGTGGCCATTATTCGGCATCGGTAACCAGATGCTGGCTTCCATGGCGCTGATTCTGGGTACTGTGGTGCTGTTCAAAATGAAAAAACAGCGCTATGCGTGGGTGACAATTTTGCCGACTGTCTGGTTGTTTATTACCTCCATGACCGCGGGCTGGCAGAAGATTTTCCACGAAAAACCGTCAATCGGATTCCTGGCGCAGGCGAAAAAATTCAATGCGGGGATCGAAAGCGGGGAAATTATCAAACCGGCTAAAACGCTGGCGGATATGCATACCATCGTGCTGAACAATCAGATTAACGCCATTCTGTGCGGGTTCTTCATGCTGGTGGCGGTCACTATGCTGATTTCAGCGTTCTTCGTTGTCCGCCGTGCGCTAAATTCTGCCACACCAACGGTACACGAAACGGCTGTTGTGCAACGTCGTGAGGCGCGCCATGTCTGAGTCACGTTCGTTATTTAAAACGCCCCGGCTTACCGCGTTCCATATCATCCGCTGCCGTCCGCTGTTCATCGTCGAGCCGAAACCGCACAACATCGCCGGGTGGCTGAGACTGGCCGTTAAGCGTACGGCGCAAAGTTTCAGGCTGATGGTGGGGGTTCAGGATTATGGGAACTACGTGGCACATATGCAGGTGAGGCACCCGGAAATAGCCCCCATGACTGAGCGGGAGTTTCACCGCCGGTGTCTGGAGGCGCGGTTCCCGGGTGAAGGCGGGAAGATGGGCAAGTGCCCGTGTTAAATGCTGAAAAATACCTCCCCTTGTAAAAGGGGAGGACGTTTTTACAACGCAGTCAGCTCGCCGCCAGCAATGGCTCTGCTTCTGCCGTGGTCTGTTCAAAGACCAGCGACAGCAAGATTTTCTTCACCGCCGCCGCTTCCTGCGACAGGGCCAGCGTTTCTGAAACACACAATGAAAGCGGAACCTGAATCGCCGGGCTGCTGATGCACGACATCCACGCTTTGGCCGGGCCCGTCATGGCGCGGGCGGCGGATTCCGGCAAAATAGTGGCACCCAGCCCGCTGGCAACGGCAGCCGTCAGCGTGGCGGAGGACTCGATTTCACCGATAATATTGGCCGTCAGGCGGCGAACCGCCATGGCATCGTCAACCAGACGGCGCATCACGTTGTATGAACGCGGCATGAACAGGTTGAGTTTCGCGACATCACACAGCTCGACATATTTTCCCGGATTGGGCACGGCATACGTGCCAACCAGATACAAATCTTCTTTCATCAGCGGCTGACTGCTCAGCCCGACGTAGTTATTTGTGCCGTACAACACCGCCATATCCATACGGCCGTTGAGCACTAAATCCCCGAGCGCCGTGCCGAAATTTTCGTTGAGATACAACAAAATGCCCGGATGTTGTTTACGCACGGCCTGCAATAACGGCAGCGCCAGCTGGGAAGCCGCAGTGCCCGGCGCAAGCCCGACGGACACCTGCCCGCTCAGCGACTGACCCGCGCTGTTCACCGCACCGTGGATCTGATCACACTGACGCAAAATCGCCTGAGCATGTGAATAAAGAATGTTCCCGGCTTCAGTGGGCGTCACGCCGCGCTTGGTGCGAATCAGCAATTGTTGCTGCAATTCCCCTTCCAGCGTCGCCAGTTGCTGGCTCAGTGCCGGTTGTGCGATATGCAGAACATCAGCGGCCTGCGTCAGGCTGCCGATATCGACGATTTTCACGAAGTACTTCAGACGTCTGAGATTCATCTCTGTCTCCATTTGGCCCGGAAAGGGAACACCGTTCGGTAATGATTAGCGTGACTGATAAAAGCAAGATCTGCGCCAATCTCCGTGGGGCAGATGAAATAGCGGCTTACCGCGCGCTAATGCCACGGAACATAAGAAAAAACGATTGCTGAGACGTTGAAAAAACCGGCGGGGTTAAAAAACTTAAATGAAATAAAACCGAACTCTCCATCGTGGTGCACCAACATAATGCATTCTTATGAACAAGGTTGCAGGATTAGTCAGGTTAATACCGGCAAAAGCCCCCCGCAAAACCTCGGGGCCTTTGCCGTAAAAAAATCACACCGACGGGATCATCCCGCCGTCAACGCGGATAACAGAACCGGTCACATAAGAAGCCTGCTGGCTGGCAAGAAATGCCGCCACCGCGCCGTATTCTTCCGGTTTGCCGTAGCGTTTCGCCGGAATGCCAGCCGCGCTTTTCGCCGCGACGTCTTCAACGGTAACGCCTTCACGCCCGGCTCGCGCTGCATCCAGCTGCCCCAGACGCCGCGTGGAAATCCGCCCCGGCACCATTACGTTCACCGTAATACCGTCAGCCGCCACTTCAGATGCCAGCGTTTTTGACCAGCCAACCAGCGCCATGCGCAGCGTGTTGGATATTCCGAGATTCGCGATCGGCGCCACAACGCCGGACGAAGTGCTGGTGATAATCCGCCCCCAGCCTGCGTTATGCATATCCGGCAGCACTTTGTCGGTGAGAAGAATCAGCGGGCTGACCAGCGTCGCAAACTGGCTTTGCCACAGTTCCGGCGCAACCCCTGCGGCTTTCGTCGGTGGCGGCCCGCCGGAGTTGTTGACCAGAATACCGACCGGCCCGTACGTGCGGCGGATTTGCATCAGCACATCGTCAAAACTTTCCGGTGCCGTGAGATCAAGCACCCACGCCTGCGCCGTTCCGCCCTGCTCTTCAATAAGGCTGACTGTTTCCTGCAATGCGGCAAGCGTTCGCCCGCACACCGCGACCTGAGCGCCTTCCGCTGCCAGCGCAATCGCCATGGCCCGGCCCAGACCGCCGCCCGCGCCGCTGACCAGCGCCACGCGGCCCTGAATCCCAAAATCCATCACTTTTTCCTCTGGTTAACGTATGAAAAATTAAATTTCAATCAAAGGATTACCCAACTTTGCTGACCTTGTTGAGCACCATCTGATAAGCCGATTGCAGGTGGCTGCGCATCATTTCTGCCGCCTCCTCCATCCGCCCTTCCAGCACGGCGTCGATGATGGCGACGTGTTCGCCGCACCATTCGCGCACACGCTGTTTATTGGTGTAACTGCCGAACTCAAGCAGGCGTCGCAGCCGGTTTTGCTGCTGGATCGCCTGTAAAACAAAAATATTGCCGCTGAATTCCGCCAGCATTTCGTGGAACGTGGCGTCCGTTTCGAAAATCTGACGGCCATCAACGGCAAGAATATCGGGGTGAGTAATCAGATAGATATGCTGCATCCGCAGCCGCCGGAGCGCGCTTTTGTCGGCATGGAATCCCGCACCCAGCATCGCGCCCGGTTCAATCATCAGGCGGAATCCGTAGCCGTTGCTCAGCGCCACGTCGGTGTTGAGCGTCGGTAAAAATGACCAGCCATGTCCCTTGTTACGGGCGATCAGGCCGTCCTCAGATAACCGGAGCAAGGTGCGCGCCAGCACACCGCGGTCGGCTTCATAGCGCTGGGCGATTTCCGTTTGTGTCAGGGAATCCGGCAATTTTCCGGCGATACGGTCTTTGACCAGCTGCTCGTACAGGTCCTGATCGCTGGTGGCCGGAATATCGATACTGATGCGCTGAAGTTCATCGAAGGCTTTCAGCAGGAAAAAACCCTGATTGCGGCGCGCTTCGATAATTCCCAACTCACACAGCAATTTCAACGCGGTACGCACCGGTGTGCGGGAAACGCCGAGCATATCGGCTAATTGTTGCTCCCGCAGATGGTGACCTGGCTCAAATTTTGCTTCACGTATCAGGTCAAGGATTTGGTTTGCCAGACGCCTTCCGCTGGCTGTCGTAGTTTGGGTCATGGAATAGCAACACCTGAAAGTATTTGTTGTTTATGTTTGTACAATATCACAAGCCTTGAGGATGGTGAAGTCTGGTTAAAAAGCCCCCGAATCGTGCAACAAATGCACCAAAAAAGAGCCTTGACTCGCAAATTTAATTGTATTTAATGAGACACAAAGAGCAATCCTGCTCATGGGAAACTGGAGTCTGTCATGTCAAAAAAAGCTTTTTTGCGCCGATATGCCGCCGTCTCTCTGGCCGCAATTTGCCTGAGTGCCCCGCTGTTCAGCCAGGCCGCCGCGCCTGCTCTGGTCAGCAAAGGTCAGCTGACGTACGGCACCGCCGCCACGTTCATGCCGTTTGAATTTACGAAAGACGGCAAGCTGACCGGCTTCGATATCGACCTCATCACCGCGTTGTCGAAAAAGCTGTCGCTGACCCCGGAACCGATGTCGATGGAATTCAAAGGACTGATCCCGGCGTTGCAGGGCAAACGTCTGGATATCATCAACTCCGCGATGTACATCAACCCGACCCGCTCTGAGCAGGTTGATTTCGTGCCTTACCTGAAAATCGGCAGCCGGGTGATTGTGGTGAAAGGCAATCCGGAAAAAATCACTGGCCGCGATTTATCGCTGTGCGGCAAAAACATCGCCGTCACCCTGGGCGGCATTGAAGAAAGTCAGGCGCGGGCGGATAACCAGAAATGTCTGGATGCCAAAAAACCGGCGCTCACCGTGCTGACCTTCCCGGCAGCGACCGATTCTGCGGTCGCTGTGGCGCAGAAACGCGCTGACGCCGAATTCCTCTCCACGCCGGGCGCGGTCGCGCTGCTGAGCGAAAAAGGCGACACCTTCGAAGCCGTCGGCGCGGAGTTTGAAACCGACACGCACATTGGTTTTGCGGTGCGTAAAGGTGATGCCGAAATGAAATCCCTGCTGGAAAAAGGCTTACAGGACGTGGTGAAAGACGGCACGTACCAGAAACTCATCACCAAATGGCAGTTCCCGGCTTCAGTGTCCATTTTCTGATGTTGTGAAGTCCGGCCTTAAAGCTTTGCCCTGACGTTGAGGAAAGTTCATGTCGCTTGATCTTGTTTGGCAATACCTGTTCTCACCGGCGTTCTTTCAGGGCGCATTAATGACCTTGTTGTTAACGGTGTGCTCGTTGTTCTTCGGCATTATTGCAGGGCTGATTCTGGCCCTGCTCCAGGAATCCCGCTTCCGGGCGGGTTCCGTTCTGGCGTTCTTTTATCTGTGGCTGTTTCGCGGCACGCCGGTTCTGTTCCAGATTATTTTTGTCTACAACGTACTGCCGACTTTCGGCCTGCGTTTCTCGGCGTTCACCTGTGCGGTGATGGCGCTCTCCTTAAATGAAGGCGCGTACATGGCTGAAATTCTGCGCTCCGGTTTACAGGCCGTGCGCAGCGGTCAGCGCACCGCGGGGATGGCGCTGGGCATGACCCAAAGTCAGATCATGCGCAAGATTGTGTTGCCGCAGGCCGCGCGCATCGTGCTGCCGCCAATGGGCAACCAGATGATCAGCATGCTCAAATCCAGCGCACTGGTCTCGGTGATAGCCGTTCAGGAATTACTGCTTATCGCCAACCAGACTGCCAGCGCCAGCTTCCGTTATTTCGAAGCGCTGTGCGCCGCCGGGATTTATTACCTGGTGCTGACGTCCATTTTCATGATCGGACAGGCCTGGCTGGAACGCTCGCTGGATCCGAAAAAGCGCAAGAAACCTGCCCTGTCTTTGACCGAACGCCTGCTGCGCAGCAGCACGCCAAACTGAGGAGAAGCCCGTGAGTAAATCCAAACCGGTTCTGGAAATCATCGGCGTCGATAAACATTTTGGCCCCCAGCACGTTCTGAAAAACTGCTCCCTGAATGTGGCACAAGGGGAAACCGTGGTGCTGATCGGCCCGTCGGGTTCGGGGAAATCCACCCTTCTGCGCTGCATTAATTTGCTGGAGCCGGTTCAGGGCGGTTCGATTTTCTTTCGCAATAAAGACATCACGCATGCCAGCGTTGAGCCGCACAAACTGAGGCAGGACATCGGCATGGTGTTCCAGAACTATGAACTGTTCTCACACCTGACGGCGGCGGAAAACATCATGCTCGCGCCGATGACCGTGCTCGGCGTCAGCCGCAGCGAGGCCGAAGCGCAGGCGCTGGAGCTGCTGGGCAAAGTGCGCATTCCTGATAAAGCCGATTCGTTTCCGGATGAACTTTCCGGCGGTCAGCAGCAGCGCGTCGCGATTGCGCGGGCGTTAGCCATGAAGCCCAAACTGATGCTGTTTGATGAGCCGACATCGGCGCTGGATCCGGAAATGATCCGCGAAGTGCTGGATGTGATGGCAGATCTCAGTGCGGAAGGCATGACCAGCATTGTGGTTACGCATGAAATGGGCTTTGCGAAACGCGCAGCCAATCAAATCGTCTTTATGGAAAACGGCGAGATTATCGAAAACGCGACCGGCGAAAAATTCTTCGGCGGAGACGTCAGCCTGCGGGCACAGCGCTTCCTGGATCAGATTTTACATTGATCCTTTTACCCAGAACCACCCCCGTATTGCGCCCTCACCAGGGGCCAGTTTTGCCACAAAAAGATATTTCAGGAGACACCGATGAGCCTTTCATCGCCCGATATCAGCAGAATGAAACGCGATCTGGCCGCACTGGTCGCGATTAATACCGAAAACCCGCCGGGGCGCGAACGTGAAGCGGCCGAACTCATCAGCCAGATGCTGAGTGAAATCGGCTTCGACATGACGCTCAGCGAATACGCGCCGGGGCGCACCAATGTTATTGGCCGCCTGGAAAACGGTGACGGCCCGTGTTTTGCCTTTAATACGCATATTGATGTGGTGCCCGC
Source organism: Rahnella sp. ChDrAdgB13 (assembly GCF_017655185.1). Taxonomy (NCBI): domain Bacteria; kingdom Pseudomonadati; phylum Pseudomonadota; class Gammaproteobacteria; order Enterobacterales; family Yersiniaceae; genus Rahnella; species Rahnella sp. ChDrAdgB13. The sequence goes on from NZ_JAEMGT010000033.1 coordinate 29,058, forward strand.
CGGAGAAGGCTGGGCACAGGATCCGTTCACACTGACCGAGCGCGACGGCAAGTTATTTGGCCGCGGAGCCTGCGACGCCAAAGGCCCGCTGATCGCCATGATCGAAGCCATGCGCTGGCTGGCCGCCAACCGTAACGACTGGAGCGGCACGCTGATGGCGATTTTTGTCGCTGATGAAGAAGTCGCCAGCGAGGGAGCGAAGTTTTATGTCCGCGAAGCGCCTGCTCACATTGATTACGTGGTGATTGGCGAACCGACCTCCAACACCACTTATTCCGCGCACAAAGGCAGTTTGCGGCCGCTGGTTCGCGTCCACGGCGTGACCGCGCATTCCGGCACTCCGGATCTGGGCGAAAACGCCATTTTCCGCGCCGCGCAGTTACTCGGCCTGGTCGAAGAAAGCCACGAACACAGCGTGCGCTGCCGGTGCCATCCGCTGGTCGGCAACGCCAGCCTGACCGTTACCCGCATCAGCGGCGGACACGCCGATAACGTGCTGCCGGGTGCCTGCGAATTACTGCTCGACCGCCGTATGGTGCCGGGCGAAGACGAAGATGCGGTAAAACAGGAAATTCAGGATTTACTGCAACTGGCTCACGACAAATTCGGCGTCCGCAGCGAAATCATCACCTTTAAACCGACCACCGGTGGCGCGACCGAAACCGATTCCGAAGACCCGATTGTGCTGGCGGGCGTTGAAGCCTGCGCCGCACAGGGCAATCCGGAACCCGGACCGTTCGGTTTTCAGGGCGGTTGCGATCTGGTGCATTTCCGCAGTCTCGGCACCAGAGGCATCATTATCGGCCCGGGTTCGCTGGCTGTGGCGCATAAGCCTGATGAATTTATCCCGATCGACGAATTCATTGCGGGCAGCAAAATCTACTGCGACGTCGCGCTGAAAATGCTCAAACGCTGAGGAGCCGCCGGTGAAAGCCACTTTGTATCGCGCCGATTTACGCTACCCGCACCTGCAACTGCACACCGCGTCATCCGGCACCATTTCCGGGCTGGATACGTTATATCTGTTGCTGGAGGAGAAGAATTTTAACGGCATCGGTGAAGTACGGATCAACATTGCTTACCTCAACGGCTACAGCGCCGAACTGGTATTAAGTGATGTGATCCGCGCCCTGCGCCAGCTGGATCTCAGCCAGCCTGCCAGTACGTTATTGCTGAATCTTCCGGCGCTTTTAGCCGATTTTCTCGCGCCGACGCGAATGCTGATAGACATCGCGCTGCATGACCTGATTGCACGCCAGAACGGGCTCAGCGTGGCAGAACTGGCGGGCGCAGAAAATGCCGAAACGGTGAGTTATCACACCAACCAGACGCTGTTCTGGACGCCCATGGATGAAATGCTCGAACAGGCCACGGCCTATGTCGAACGGGGTTTTACGCAGCTGAAACTGCGCGTCGGCGTCGCATCCTTTACCGAAGACGAAGCGCGGCTCAGCGCCCTGCGGCGGCGTTTCGGCCATGAAATCAGCTTATCGGCGGACGCTAACGGCCAGTGGCAGCCGGAAGAAGCGCGCAGTCATCTGCTGGCGCTGGCGAAATTCGAGATGAGCTACCTCGAACAGCCGGTTTCCGATGCCAATGCGCACTTTTATCCGGCACTGGCCGCCGCCAGCCCGGTGCCGCTGATGCTCGATGAAAGCATGAGCAGTGAGGCTGATTTAGAACGCATTTTGCAGCTCGAAGGCAAAATTATGGCGCATCTGAAACTGGTCAAAATGGGCGGCATTGCCCCCACGCTGGCGGCTGCCAAACGGCTGACCGCCGCCGGTGTGCCATTCATGATTGGTCAGATGAATGAGGGAGGCGCCGCGACCGCTGCGGCCCTGCACGTCGCCCGCGCCACCCAGCCGCGTTATGCCGAACTTTACGGTGCTGACGGGCTGGGCAACGACCCGGTTCACGGCCTTTCCTATCATCAGGGGATGCTCAGCAGCCCGTCCGGCGCAGGGCTGGGCATCAGCTTCACCCCTTCTCAGGCAGAATTTATTCAGGAGTTTGCACAATGAAAGCACAGTCAGTTTCCCTGCCAGACCTTGGCAGCGTCGTTCCCGGCGCGGAATCCGCGTTTCGCGAAGAAGAGTATCAGCAGCGTATCGCGCGGGCGCGTCAGTTACTGGTGAATGCCGGTCTGGACGTCATGGTCATCACCGGCCCGGAAAACATCTTTTATCTGACCGGCCAGCAGACGCCGGGCTATTACACATTCCAGACGCTGGTGTTGCCGGTGGAAGGCGATCCGGTGTTTGTTATCCGCCAGCTGGAATATTTCAACTTCATCTCCAACACCTTTATCCGCGACGCGGCGATTTACACCGACGGCGATAATCCGGTGAATTTCCTGCTCGACGTGCTGAAAGCGCGTGGCTGGATGAAGAGCCGGATTGGCATCGACAAACGCGGCTGGTTCTTGCCCATTGCGGTTTATGAAGCCTTGCAGGCTGAGATCGGCACAATCCACGACGCCGCGGGCGTTATCGAACAGTTGCGTGCAGTGAAATCCGCCGCCGAGCTGGAAAAAATGGCGCATGCGGCCCGTTACGTTGACGCCGGAATGCTCGCCGGACGCGCCGCCATTGCCGCCGGAGCCACTGAAAACGATCTGGTTTCTGCCATGATGGGCGCGGCCATTGCCGCCGGTTCAGAATACATGGGCATGGAACCGCTGGTGTCCACCGGCCCGCGCACCGGCGTGCCGCACGGAACCTGGCGTCGCCGTAAGATCCTCGACAACGACCCGATTTTCCTCGAAATGGCCGCCACGCATGACCGCTATCACGCGGCTCTGATGCGATCCGCCTGGCTCGGCAAACCGCCCGCGGTTGCACTGGAAATGGAAAAAGTGTGTCAGGAAGCATTGCAGGCCGCACTCGACGCGATCCGTCCGGGTGCTACCTGCGAAGCGCCGCATCTGGCCTGTCAGGCCGTGATTGACCGCGCCGGTTACACCGATAATTTCAAGAAACGCACCGGTTATTCCATCGGCATTTCGTTCGCACCTGACTGGGGCGAAGGCGCCATCCTCAGCCTCTATAGCGGCATCACCACCGAATTACAGCCGGGTATGACTTTTCACATTCCACCCGCACTGCGTATTTACGGCGAATTTACCGTGGGCGTCAGCGAAACAATTGTCGTGACCGAAACCGGTTATCGCGCGCTGGGTACGGTTGACCGCCCGTTGTATTTACTCTGATTTTGCCAACCGCTTCGTTTTACAGGAATTGAATAAATGAAAGACATCAGTGAAAGTCAGGCCCGCCTGAAAGGTATTTTTAACATTACCGTGACGCCGTTTTCCGCCAGCGGTGAGTTCGATTTTGCCGGATTATCGCGCAATATCGAACGCGTTATCGGGCTGGGTTATGACGGTATTTTGATCGGGGGCACCTACGGCGAATTCCCGGCGATGACCGCTGACGAACGCGCCACGTTGTTCCGCCACGTGATGGAAGTGGTCGGCGACCGCGTGCCGGTCATGCTGTGCAGCGCCGGTTCCGACGCCCGCGTGGTGCGCGATTTAACACAACTGGCGGGCGACCTTGGCGGCCTGCCGATGGTGACACCACCGTTTGTTTCTGAAGTCACCGATGCACAAATCATCCGCTTCTTCAGAGAGATGGCTCCGTTATCGCGCACCGGCATTCTGGTGTACAACGCGCCGGGCATTGGCATCACGTTGCCGCCAGTCGTTCTGGAACAACTGGCTGATATCGAAGGCGTTGTTGGCATCAAACAGGGCGATCTGAACCCGACGGCGATCGACCAGATTGCCAACCGGCTGGGCGGACGTCTGCGTCTGTTCTGCGCCTCAGACCTGGCGTTCTTAGGCCCGATGATGTGCGGTTTCGACGGCATCAGCACCACCAACAGCGGCGCATTGCCGGAAATTATTCTGGCGACTTATCGCGCGCTGGAAAGCGGCGATGCAAACACCGCCCGCGAACTTCACCGCCTGTGGTATCCGTACCGCGCCCTCGCCCGCCGTTACGGCCAGCCGCAGCTGGTGAAAGCGGCCATGAACCTGCGCGGATTCGACGGCCACCACGTTCGCGCGCCGCTGATTGATCTGGAACCCGGGATCATCAGTCTGGTTGAGCAGGAATTGCAGCGTCTGGCGGCAGACCCGCGTTCCGGCGTCACGCTGAAGTAACCCCCGTTTTCCAGGGATCCCCGTAAGTATTGCGGGGATTTTCTTTTGTTGCAGCCTTTTCCCCGAGCCATCGCGCAAAATCCAACATCCGCTGATTTCTTTCGTTGTCTTTCACATTCCGCGTATATACCTTTGCACTATATTTTTCAGGCGCGTAAACTTTAGCCAGAATTTGTCGGGCTATTTGTCGGGCTAAGGTCACGTAACTGGAGAAAGCACCATGTCAAAAGGGTCAGTATTTTTAAATAACCGGACGCAAAGCGTTCGTATTCCGGCAGAGTGCCGTTTTCCTGATGAGGTAAAGACTGTGACGATAAGAAAGGTAGGGAACTCGCTGGTACTCACACCGGCTGAAAGCACATGGGATAATTTCTTCCACAGCGACCTCAGCGTTTCCGCTGATTTTATGGAAGAACGCGGCTCTCAACACCAGACGGATCGGGATACGTTTTAATGCTGACTTACCTGCTGGATACCAATATTGTCATTTATATCCTGAAGCGGCGTCCGATGAGCGTGCTGGCGAAATTCAATCAGCACGCCGATCACATGGCGATCTCCATGGTGACCTATGCAGAGTTACTGCACGGCGTAGAGAAAAGCGCCAGCCCGCAAAAAAACAGGCAGGTCATCGAAGATTTCGTCTCCCATTTGCGCATTGTCGATTACGACCAGAAAGCCGCCGCGCATTACGGGCATATCCGCGCCATGCTTGAAAAAAGCGGCAGCCCGGTCGGCGTAAACGACATGCATATTGCCGCACAGGCCCGCAGCGCAGGCATGGTCATGGTGACCAACAACCTGAGAGAATTCTCACGCATCGACGGCCTGCTCATGGAGAACTGGGCCGGTCCGGTGTTAACTGCGCTTTAACGCCGCCGCTTTCAAAAACGCTGTCAGTAACGGGTGCGGTTTTATGCGCAGTGACGACAGCTCAGGATGCCCCTGAACGCCCAGATAAAAAGGGTGTCGCGGGAATTCAATGCCGTCTGCAATCTGCCCGGTAAGATCGGTCCCGCTGATGCGCAGCCCGTACGCTTCCAGCCCGGCTTTCAGCGCCGGCTCAAGATGGAAACGGTGGTTATAGCGCACGGTAAACGTCTCGCCCAGGATCTCGCGCAATTTGCTGCCGGGCTGCGTCAGCATCGTATGGTTGCCCAGCCGGTGAACCGGAAACGCCGGCGTATTGCTCAGCGGAACAAAGGTTTTGATCTCCGCGTCCGGGTCGGCTTCGGCAAGATTAGCCTGCAAAGAGCCGATCATCTTCTGCACGATGGCCGTGGTCATGGTTTGCATTCCAAGACATAACCCGAGGATCGGAATATTGCGGTTCAGCGCGTAATGCGCGGCACTGATTTGCCCGCTGACGTTACACATCGCCGCCCCGCCCGGCAACAAAATGCCGTCCACGTTCTCCATCATTTCATGGAGATGATCTTCCAGCGCCATGGGCGCGGCGTAAACGATATCCAGCGAAAGCGCGAGCGCATCTGCCGCATCACCCAGCGCCGCCAGCGTGGCCGGATAAACGCTGCACTGGTCAGACTGGGCGCCGACCAGGGCAATTCGTATTGTCGTGCGGGTTTGCGGGGGCGTATTTTTGCTTATCCAGCGCCCGTAGTTATCACGCCACCAGCAACCGAGAGATTCATCTTCCATACCGTGGCGGCTGAAGGCATAGCCCTGATTCGAACGCTCCACGTTGATCAGCTCATAATCGAACGCGCTTTCACGCACCTGCCGGGCAATCTGCGTGAACTGAATGAGCTGCATAGGCCCGAGCGGGATAATGACATCCTGCGTGCCATAGGTTTCAAGTAATTCGCCCAGATCCATCACTTTACCGGCGCTCTGCGGATTGAGCCTCTCGGTCCATAACAACCCGCTGGTCATCAGTTGCCCTTCCCCGATGACGTGCTGGCAGGCATCGGGATACAACGCGACGTCCCAGCTCACCGGCAGATGCGCCAGCGGTAAATGTTTTTGTGCAGCCAGTATTGCCGCCATCGCCCCGTACAAAGAAGGCTCCGGTGTGTCATGCGCAACAAAAATAAAAGCCATAAGAGAACCTTGAAAAATAGAAGGAAAGTTCAGGCAACCTGCTGACCCCAGAGTCAGTATAGGGATTGCCGTACCATTTCCGCCGGCAAAAAAGCTGCTCTATACGAATAAATTATGAGCAAAGCAAAAAGAAGAATGATAAGTTTAAATTGGTTTTAATGATTCACATAATACAATTTTGTTATTGTTCAAACAGGGGAAACAATGTCTGCTGACTTTCTAGCACCACGTTTACGTCGCGTGCGCCCTTCGCCGACGGCGGCGATTTCCGACCAGGTCCGCTCGCTGAGTGCGGCGGGCATGGATGTCATAAACCTCGGCGAAGGCGAGCTTGATTTCGATACGCCTGCACATATCAGGCAGGCAGGCATCGACGCGATTGTACAAGGTGACACAAAATACACGGCTGTCGCCGGTACTGCCGCGCTCAAACAGGCCATTATTACTAAGTTTAATCGCGAAAATCAGATAGGCTACCGCGCGGATGAAGTGATTGCGGGCAGTGGTGCCAAGCAGTTGATCTTCAATGCTCTTTTAGCCACAGTTTCTTCGGGCGATGAAGTCATCATTCCTGCGCCATACTGGGTGTCTTACCCGGATATGGTCGCGCTGGCAGAAGGCGAACCGGTCATTGTGCCCTGCCACGAGAAGCATGGCTGGAAATTGCAGCCGGAAGATCTGGCGGCCGCCATCACGCCGAAAACCCGTTGGGTGATCCTCAATTCCCCGAACAACCCGACCGGTGCGGTGTATTGCGCCGCAGAATTACACGCGTTGGCCGCCGTTTTGCTCGATCACCCGCACGTACTGGTGATGGCCGACGATATCTATGAGCAAATTTGTTTTGTGCCGGACATTTTTGCCACCCTGGCAGACGTTGAACCGCGCCTGAAAGGCCGAGTTCTGACCGTTAACGGCGTCTCCAAAGGTTACTCGATGACCGGCTGGCGTCTTGGATACGCAGGTGGCCCCGCGTGGCTGATCTCGGCGATGCAAATTCTGCAATCTCAAAGCACCTCCAACCCGAGTTCAATTTCTCAGGCCGCGACGGTCGCCGCGCTGGAACAGGGCAGCGATTTCATCACCGGTTGGATAGAAATCCTGCAACGCCGCCGTACGATGATTATGAATTGCGTTAATGCCATCAGCGGGCTCAGCGCGGATACACCGCCGGGCGCTTTTTATGTTTTCGCGAACTGTCAGGGAATGCTGGGTAAAACAACGGCTTCGGGCGATATTCTCAGGACGGACGAAGATTTTGCGGCTTATCTCCTGAAATCCGCTCATGTCGCCACACTTCAGGGCTCCGCTTTTGGTGCGCCAGGCTATTTGCGCATCGCTTACGCTATTGACGATAGCCGCCTGCAGGAAGCCTGCGAACGGATCACCCGCGCCTGCGCGGAACTGCGTTAACCTTTAAAAGGCCTGTTTGCATGCAAAAACGGGCCTTTTTGACTCTATTCTCAACAACTTGCCTAAAGTATCATCAAACGCACGCATTTATGCAGTTTCCCCTTTGACATGCCCACGGCCAGTCGTTATTATTCGCCCCGTCCCAACGATTCCTCTGTAGTTCAGTCGGTAGAACGGCGGACTGTTAATCCGTATGTCACTGGTTCGAGTCCAG
>NZ_JAEMGT010000198.1:0-4344 GCF_017655185.1 Rahnella sp. ChDrAdgB13
GCTACAGGATCGGGAATGTGGTGATCTGATCCTGATTACGGCCAAAAGTTCGATTTATTCAACAAAGCCGGTGATCAGATGTATCTGGTCATGAAGACATTAGACCGCGCGCTGGCGATGGGTGTTATCGCTACCGGCAAGCAAAAATAAGTGTGGAGAGAGCATGAACCTTGAAACGATTTTGAAGCATTTTTCCCCGAAAGGGTTATCGATCAGCGACAGTTCCCGGGCGACGGCCAGTGATGCACTGAACATCACCGATATTATGGCGGCGTTGGGGATGACGCAGAGCGGCGCTGAATTCGGGTTGCGCCTGTTCCTGGCAAAAGCCGGTATCAGCCAGCAGGACAAAACCATAGCGGTCGGCATGCTCACGCAATACGCCAAACAGCACGCACCTAAACATATCGGTAAGGTCGCAGGGCGGCGCATGGCTGAATGCTTGCGCATTATGGCGAAAATGGCTTTTGAACATTACGCGCGCTCGGCGGCGGCCACGTCTGATTGTCCGTGCTGTTCCGGTACCGGTTTTTTGAAAGAGAAGAGAACCTTCAGAAATCAGCTGGCTATTGACCGTCGTGAATATCTCGATGCGCTGCCGGGCAATTTAGGCCTGCTTTACCGGGATGAAATGAAGTCCAAAACTGAAGGCGAAGAGATAGTTGATGTTATTTGCCAACCATGCAAAGGGAAGGGCGTTATTTCGAGCCGTTGCCGGTGTAACGGCACTGGTAAAGTTGTTGATCGGGAGAAATCCATTCTGATGGGGCTGCCGGTAGAAAAGGAATGCCCGCGCTGTCATGGTGTTGGTTATTCCCGTCTGCCAGCATCAGTGGCACACCGAGCAGTGAAAGCATTACTTCCAGACCTGCCGGAGAGAACATGGAACAACAGTTGGAAACCGTTCTACGAGAAGCTCGTAACCAAGTGCTTCATTGAGGAGTCAGCAGCCGAATCAGAATTTAAAAAGGTTACCCAGTGATTTAGGCGTTGCAAAAGTTGCCGAATCTGGCTAGATTTATCTCAATGATGGGAAGTTATACCTGATATCAAGCCTCGGCAAGCGCCGGGGCTTCGTCATTTCTAGGGCTGCCAAATTGGCGGCCTTTTTTTATGCCCTCAATACGGTTATGTGGGCATCTAATGGTAAGTAATCTTGCTTTACCTCGATCTCACTTAAACATGGAAGTATCTAATTTTTTTGGGGGGTAAGGGCTACGATTATGAAATAGCAGGATAAGTTCCATTTTTGTTACTTTGCGTCCACAAGATGCGCAACTGACGTCTATGAAGTATTCATCAAAATCAGATACCTCCGGGCGTTTGAGGAATTCGCATTTGCAAACTCTACAACTAAAAAATTCAATAAAATCCTCATTATTCATTGCGCATCCCTTTTGTGGTAGATTTTTAAAAAGATTATACTGATTAATTTGAGTTATTTCAGGGGGAATGTTGTGAATAAAAAAGATGGTCAATCAATTTTGCTAAAAGCGGCACGAGGGCAACTATGTTCAGATGATCGCTACAAAGGTAAGCCGGTGACTTCTGTGATTGCCGTCGCCCTTGATGTAATAAAGGATTTGGAAATAGAAATTAGTAGTTTAAACGGCATAATCAGGAAAAGGGGCTAATAAGCTAATCCTTTCATAGTGAAGACAGCTAACCACGGTTAGCTCACCAAGGGTTCACCGGGAGGCACCCGGCACCGAAGCACCTAATAGCACTGCTTTTCAGTCTGCGAAGAAGGGATAACCCGGAGTGACTGGAAAGCGCATTCGCATGAGTACTGAAACGATGATCATTGATAAGTCGTTGAAGCTTGGTAAGCCAGCACTCAGCCGAATGACAAAAAATCTCGTAAATTCAAACGGGCGTCCGAAACCCATTCAATAACTGTTTTCTTTAAGTGAAATTTTAGATAATTTGGTCGTACAACAAGAAACTCTAATAGGCGCTAAAATGCCATTTTTTCTGTCAGTACCTCCAATGATTGATATGCAAGTGCGAAATCTGATTCGTGCTTGTTACCCCGAGCTTACAGTTAACGAATTGATGTACAGTATTAAATTTGAATTTATGGAACCTTATGCGGGTAAAGTTTATTTTTATTCAAATGATGATGACATCATCATTAGCTTCAGCATGGATGAGGACGGGGACGTGAAAATAACGCGTCCTTTTTAAGAAAAATGCTGGCTACTTAATGTGAGATTTCATTTAGTTGGCTTTTTGGTTTTAAAGTACTTTCTGAACCTATTGATTAAAAACACATTCGCATGAGTGTTGGGATAATCACCGATACGCACTATCGATCTCCCATCTTCTCAGCACTCAGCCGAATGTTAATCGAACCCTTCATCAAGGCTTTTTAGTTTTCGGTCTCTGTGCTATTTTCTGCGCCGTTGCAGTGGGGCAACATGAATGCAAATTCATCAAGTGTGTCAAAAAGAACGGTCGTACCGGATAAATCCTTAAACGACGCCGGAGCGTAACCGGTAGAGCTCACTGCAACAACTTACTTATGAAACCTGCTGATGTGCGGGTTTTTGCGTTTCTGGAGGCTGCCAATTGGCGGCCTTTTTCCGTTTTGGCGGCCAGTCAATCAGCTAACCATTTTACTTTCGCAAAGTGACTGAGCCGCTAATTCCTTCTTTTATTACGACTACGCGCCCAACCGGCAGACCGGAGGGGGAGACTATGAAAATGGACCAAAGCTCAGGAAATATCGTCACGCAGTTCTTTGCGTGGTTCGCTGCGATAGCGGCCGCCTGCGGTTTCACCACTCAAGACATGGTTTACATGCTGTTTGGCCTCATCGGCGTTCTCATTTCCTTTGCGTCGTATGTCAGTGGTCGCCTGGATGCCCGCGAGGCCCGAAAGGAAAATGAAAAACGCACCAAAATTGTCAGCGACTATCTTGACGATGCTCGCGCCAAACCAGCTCACGAAAAGCCAGCAGCCGCAAAGGTGATCAGCGAAGCGCTTTCGAAAGCGGAAGGCTGATATGGCAAATATTAAAACCAAACTCAGCGCGGCAATGCTGGTGCTGATAGCTGCTGGCGCTTCAGCACCGGTAATGATGGCTCAGTTTCAAAGGGAAAAAGAAGGCACCAGCCTTACTGCTTACACAGACCGCGGCGGTGTCTGGACAATCTGTGGTGGCGTAACCCGCGTTTATGGTCGGCCTGTTGTAAAAGGTTTGAAATTAACCCGCGCGCAATGCGACACCATCGACAAAGCCGAGCAGGCTAAAGCGATGGCGTGGGTTGATAAAAACATTCATATCCCGCTGACCGAACCGCAGAAAGTCGGTATCGCGTCGTTTTGTCCGTGGAACATCGGCCCTGGCAAATGCTTCCCTTCAACGTTCTACCGAAAAATTAACGCTGGTGACCGCTTAGGTGCATGCGCAGAGATTAAACGCTGGATCTGGGACGGTGGGAAAGATTGCCGAATTCGGGCGAACAATTGCTCCGGACAGGTCATCAGGCGTGATCAGGAAAGCGAGCTGACGTGCTGGGGGCTGGATGAATAACAATTTACCGATTGTGCTGGCTTTCGTGGCTGGCACTGCTCTTGCCTGGTGGGTTGAAGGTCTGCGCTGGGACGCTGACGTTTCCATATTGAAAGAATCCCACACCGCAGAGCTGAAGAAACAAAGCGATCATGCCGTGATTGACCTGACCAACCAGCAGAAGCGCACCGAAGCGGCACAGGCCGCGCTGACTGCGCTGGATGCGAAGCACACGAAGGAAATAGCAGATGAACAGGCCAAGAATGAGAAGTTACGCGCTGATGTCGCTGCTAGTACTCGCCGGGTGCAAATCGCCGCCGCAAACCTTGCCAGCTGTCAGCGTGTCGGGGACAGCACTTCCGGCACCGGCAGCCTGGGCGATGCAGTACAAATCGACCTCACGCCAGCAGGTGGATCGGCTGTTCTCAGTCTCAGAGAGTCAACCAGCAGAGACGCCGAAGTAATCCAGTACCTTCAGGGCTATGCCGCTGAAGCTCAGAAGCGTTGCACAATTAACTGATAGGAAACAACCATGACCGTAAAAGCAAAATTCCGCTGCCACTTCATTCAAAAGGCAGATGACGATTCAAGCCGCTCCATTCATATGAGCGCCGTAACTTCCGGCAGCCATGAAAATGAAGCCTGGTCTAAGCTCACGCCGGGCGGTCAGATTCAGATGCATATTTCAAACCCTGACGCATTCAACCAGTTTGAGCAAGGCAAAGAGTATTACGTCGAAATCCAGCCAGCGAGCTGAGTAGGCATTACAGCAGGCATTCACTGAGTGCCTGTGATAATGACGAAACTATTCAAACTTATTTATCCTA
>NZ_JAEMGT010000199.1:0-6308 GCF_017655185.1 Rahnella sp. ChDrAdgB13
GCAAACCCTGACAGCAAAAGCGCGCGAGCTGCGCGGCAACGTCGTTAAAGCGGTGTCCACCAAAGGTTCCCGTACTATGACGCCGGTTTATGACCGTGACGAACAGCGCAAACTCCGGGATCGCATTCAGCAGACGCAGGCCGATTGGGTTTTGCTCTGGTGGGATATTTCCGTTTGCACCGGCTGGCGCACCAGCGACGTGTGTAATTTCCGCTATTCCTGCATCAATTGGGAAACCGGAAAAGCAACGATTGTTGTCGCCAAACAGACCAAAGCGGCGGAGGCTCGAGCCACGCGCAAAGGTATCGAGATTGTTCGCCAGCAGCGCAAAGACGCCGCCCGCATAGCCGGTGATCACATTGCCTATATGCAGTGGGACAGCGTGAGCTGTGACGAACTGGCCTCCGACATGACCGACAAAGAACAGGCGATAGTGTTCGATCTGGTATCCCGCGCCGAGGTTAAGCAGGACACCAAACAATTACCACCAGGCATTATTAAACGCCTGCGTGACCGTCTGGCACGTAATTTTGTTGATGATGATTTGGTATTTTCCCGTAGCCAGATTGAAAGTAACCGTTGTTATTGTCTGGAAGGTAGCGTTTCGCGTCAAACAATCTGGAAAAAATTACACAGCGTCATGCAGTGGTTCGCCGGATTCATTAACGCGAAATTGCGCCTTAGTGCCTACTCAAGCCGAAAAATTGCCGCCTTTAATCTCATGAATGCAGGTGGAGAGCAGGGGTTATTGATTGCCTCTGAAATGCTGGGACATAGCAACCCAGCTATTACCCGCACTTATCTACAGTTAGGCAGCAAGGCTGCTGCTATACAGTCACGTTTAGCAATGGAGGTGCCCCATGTCTGACTTATCGACTACCCATGGCATCCGCATTAATGCCGCGTTGACTGCCTCACTGCTGGAAACTCACGAAATGAGGGAGCACGCCAAAACCGCGCTTGAATACGGCAACCAGGCACACGCTGTTCTGGGTTTGTGGCTGGCGGGTCTGACGCCTGATGATATTGCGGAAAGTAGCCGTGTCGCCGCCGTTCACAATCTGTTATCTGAGGCGCTGGCACATCTTAAAATGGCTGTGGGGGTAAATCATTTTGCATAACGCTCAAACTACCGTCACCGCTACATTGCATATTTCCCCTGATTTTACCGGTCGTGTGCTGGTGAATCTGATTAATGGCAAAGTGCAATGCGATCGCCGCCTGAGAGACGAAGAACATGTTTCTTCCCTTTTCAGTTTTCTCGAGCTGGCAGAATCAGCCGGTTTTCAGGTAATCCCACCCGCGCAATCCGGGGAGTAAAACCATGAATAAAAAATTAACTGGCTTTGCTGCCAGCGGCCAAACACAGCCAGAAATCCGCCCGGGAGATATTTGGAAAGATCGCACCGGTTCCAAAATCACTATTTCCAGCTTTGTGCATAACCGCGTGACGTACATCCGCGACGGGTATGAGCATCCCTGCATTGCATCCGTGGGGCGGTTTAGCCGCGATTTTGTACCGGTGCCGGCTGGCGCGGTTTCCGAGTGGTGCAAGACCAATAACGCGCTTGATAAAACGCAGAAATTGAAAGAAATGATCCAAAGTCAGAGAGGAAAAAAATGAAAAGCGCCCCGAACGTTAAACAATTGCCAAAGGACAAATTCACCGAGGCGATTATTTTTGCGGGTGCGGATGCACTCAGCCATGTACAGCACTGGACGGAAAAAGCCGGTAATGAAGCGGGTGACAAAATCCCACCCATTTATCTGGGCGCCCGGCAATTGGCCGAGCTGGATAACCTGCGCATCATCGATAAGGGGCGGCGTTACGTCCGTGTTTACCGTGCCGGTGATATCAGCCCTGCGCAATTGCTGGCGATTGAAACCCGTTTGGCACTGGCCGATGTGAAGGAAGCCCGTCTATTTGACGGAATACATGAACAGAAACCAGCGGAAGATTGGACCCCGCGCCTTCCTGGACTCAAAGAGGAGGCAGAACGCGGGGAAAGTCTGGTAGAAGATATACGCAAAGCCGGTGGCCAGCGTAAACCGGTAGATGAACTGGCCCCGCGCGTTGAATCTCGGAATGGTGGGCTGTATTGGGTGACGCCAAAAATCGATAAGCAGTCCGGGGAAGTGATCCGCCCCGGCCAATGGCTATGTGGCGCGGTAGAGGTGCTGGGAACCGGCGAGGGTGATGGTAGCGATTTTGTGATTCTGCGCTGGCAACCAACGGGAAACAGGCCGGAACGCACAGAGGCGATCCCCGCGGGTGATATTGGCAATCGGGAAGGTTGGGCGAGATTGAGTAACCGGGGGCTGCGCGTTACTGCAAAGCCTCAGTTACGCGCCATCCTTGCCGATTATTTGACAGATAGTGATACCGGTGAACTTTGGAACATCGCTTCATTGTCAGGCTGGCAGCACGGCGTTTATATCATGCCAGACGGGGAAATTATCGGTGACAGTCAGAAGCGCGTCCTGTTCCACGGGCGAAGTGCTACGGCGTCGGGTTACACGGTGGCAGGAACGGCTGAAAGCTGGCGCGATAATGTGGCCGCGCTCGTGGTGGGCAACCCGTCGATGATGCTAGGTGTTGCGGCGGCGCTGGTTGCCCCGCTTGTGGGACTGGTGGATGCTGACGGCTTCGGAGTCCATTTCTTCCAGCAGTCCAGCGCCGGTAAAACCACCACGGCCAATATTGCCAGCAGTCTATACGGCAGTCCGGACATGTTGCGCCTAACGTGGTACGGCACGGCGCTGGGCATCGCGAACGAAGCTCAATCTCACCATGATGGATTGTTGGCGTTGGATGAAGTTGGACAGGGAGCGGATCCCAAATCGGTAGCCACTTCTGCGTACACGCTGTTTAACGGTTCTGGCAAATTGCAGGGGGCAAAAGAGGGGGGTAACCGGGAGTTAAAGCGTTGGCGCACCGTCGCTATCAGCACGGGAGAAATGGATATTGAAACCTATCTTTTGAGCCATGGGATCAACCCCAAAGCAGGGCAACTGGTCCGCCTGCTTAACATTCCTCTGGAAAAATCCACGGTGTTTCATGGTTTGCCATCAGGTAAAGCCCATGCCGACGCTCTGCGCGATGCATGGACGGGGCACCATGGCGCAGCGGGGCGTGAGTGGGTGCGATGGCTTGCTGACCACCAGCAGGAGGCTCAGGAGGCTGCAAGGACCGCGAGACAGCGTTGGCGCGGGCTAATTCCTGAAAGCTATGGTGAACAGGTCCACCGCGTCGGAGAGCGTTTTGCGATAATGGAAACGGCGTTGCTGCTGGCGGGGCATATTACTGGCTGGGATGCGCAGGTGTGCCGGGATGCCATTCAGCACAGCTTCAACGCCTGGGTAAAAGAGTTCGGCACCGGCAACAAAGAGCACCAGCAGATTATCGAGCAAACCGAGGAGTTTCTTAACGCTTACGGTATGAGTCGTTTCGCTCCGTTGGACTATGACCCGCATAGTTTGCCAATCTCTGAACTGATGGGGTATCGCGATAATGGTGAACGATTCGATGATCCCATGTTGTTTTACGTGCTCCCGGCACCGTTTAAAAAACACGTTGCTGGCACCCACAACAAAGACGCCACCGCGCAAGTTCTTCATGAAGCTGGAATGCTCAAAAAATCCAGCAGCGCCAAGGGCTGGCAAATCAGAATGCCCCGCCTTAAGCACCTGAACAATGTGCGCCCTTGGGCTTATGCGCTTCTATTCGCGCCTGAAACTGAATCAGAAGATGAGTAATTTCTTCATGTGCACATAAAAACCTTTAGCCCATTTAGACCAGATAACTCTATTAGTAATTAACCTATTGTTAATTAAGAAAAGTGATAAATAATTTTGGTCTAAGTCTGGGCTAACTATTGTTGATTTTGGGCTAAGTATGGGGTGATTTGGGCTAACAGGGGTTCGGGCGATATTGGGCTAACTCTAAAATAGGTGGATTTAGCCCAAATCAGGAATGATTTAGCCCAAAAATATAATTTGTATCTAGTTAAATCAACATGTTAGGTGGATTTGGCTAAATGGTCCAACTGGTCTAACCGTTTTTGTATACCTATAGAGAATTTTAAATGAATGAGAAAAAGGCGGAAGCATTGGAACAGGCTGGTTTATGGCGACGGGCGGCGCGTTGCTGGCTGGATGTGATGGACGCCAGCCAGGACGATAAAGAGCGGGAACGCATCGCCTTACGTCGAAATCACTGTATTAGCATGTCAATTGGAGTCACCGCGGACCAGCGACGCTATCAGAATAAGCAGCGTTATCGGGAACAGAAATCAGGGGTCGGATATTAAGCGGGTTACAGAAACCTAGTTGTGTCAATTAGAGGTGAAAGCTGCCTATTTAGCGAAGCCAGTAAACTACGCAAAAAGTACCTGGCAGGATCTAAAAATTCCCTCATTCTGTGTAATCGCATCATTAAATTTATATTTTGCTCACTCATGGCATGTGCATTTTTGAGTATACGAAAACTCTGAAACGGCGGTTTTATTGATCCTAACAGGTAAAATTGGGTAGATGTGGGGCGTAGTATCGCAAAGAAATTAATCAATTACATGGAGTTCATTAGCATGGCGATACCCGTATATTTATGGCTTAAAGACGATGGTGGGGCTGATATCAAAGGTTCTGTTGACGTAAATGGCCGAGAGGGAAGCATTGAGGTGACAGGCATCCAGCATAGTGTATGCCTACCGACAGATCCACGTACTGGGAAAATAGCCGCTACACGCTCGCACAGCAGTTATTATTTTGAGAAGGAAATAGATTCCTCCAGCCCATACCTATATAAAGCGGTCACAACCGGGCAAGCGCTCAAGTCAGCCGAGTTTAAATTTTACGCGATTAATCATGCAGGGCAGGAACAGGAATATTTTAATACCAGTCTTGAGTCGGTTCGGGTGGTATCGGTAATGCCGATAATGTTTGATATTAAAAGCCCGCTTTTTGAAAAAGTTGGGCATCGGGAGTGTGTCGAACTGATGTTTGAAAAAATCACCTGGCATTACATCGATGGCAATATCATTCATAGTGACTCTTGGAACGAAAGGGCATAAGGAGGTTGTTATATGTGGGAATATGATCGCGCGTCCGGTTCTTTAAAGCATAATGGTACAACGATAAGTTCCGGTTATTCAGGTAAAGGAAAATACAAAAACAGGCCGGAACAGGAAGCGTATAAGGCTCCTCATGGCAGCCCGAATGCAGCCCCTTTACCCGCAGGGAGTTACACAATTACCAGCCCGTTTAACTCACATGTCACCGGCCCCTATGCCATGCGCCTAATGCCGAATAGTTCCAATAATATGCATGGGCGGGGTGATTTTGAGATCCATGGGGATAAAGGCAGTGACCCAGGTAATGCGTCAGAGGGATGTATTGTTATTGCGCCGTCTATTCGTCGCCAGATATGGGCAAGCGGTGACAGAAATTTGAGTGTCAAATAATGAATTATTCACTGATTTTACTATTAGGCTCAGCCCTTTCATTCTCTGCATGTAGTACGTCACTTAATGATCACCTGTACGCCAAGGTTGAGAACGCTATTAAAACTCAAGATCGTAGCGCCATTTCTGATGTTGAATATGACCAGATAAGTGAAAACATTCAGCGTGGTAACAGCAAATGGATTGCCCTATACCCTAAATTATCGTCGGAACCGTTTTTAGGTGTTACGGCGTTTCAAGAGGGGTTAGATATTGATCTGGCTTTTGCACTACCTGAAAACGCAGATGATACTCTTAAGCAGGTAACGACAAACAATATCGATCAAGTGTGCTCGATGCCATTCATTGAACCTACGCGCAATTCAATTTATCGGTATTACGAGCGCACTCATGCGGCATTAATGAAAATCGGTGCTCCCGGGCAAAAATGCCTATCGGTTCTGGATACTGAGATGCAATCGTTAAAAATGCTCGATAGCCAAGGCAAGATCGAATGGGGTGAGGGCGAATACTGACCCCCATTTAAGTTGCCAGAATAACGAAAGCCACCACGCAAACTTGCTGGTGGCTTTTTTGTGCCAGATAAAAGCCCACGCCTAAGTTACCGTCCGTTGGAACAGTCAATCAACTAATGCTTATCGTTGCAGTAATTGCAATGAAGTTGATAATTGTTGCGATTTGTGAAAGCATGATAACTGTATAAATATCAGGGGGTGATTTATGAGTAAACAGCAAGCTTCACAGGCGGTTTTGCTTAGTCGGGGGCAGGTTGAGTCCCTGTTACGTATTCAGGAACAGGAGAAAAAACGCTCAGAGTTTGGCATTTGTCCATCCATTCACGAAGTA
>NZ_JAEMGT010000200.1:0-2662 GCF_017655185.1 Rahnella sp. ChDrAdgB13
GACCGTATCGGAAGGGTAAATCAGCCCGGCAAGGGCGAGCGTTACAGGGTTATCAATAAGCCCGTCTGAAAGCACATCAGCTCCGCCCGAAACCAGGCGTTTACCGCCACCAGCCAGCCATGAACCCATCCGGCCAAACAAGCCAGGTTTACCCGCTGCGCCGCCTACAATATCTTCAGCCGTACCGATACCGTCTTCAACGACGGAGCCGCCCTTACTAAGCCAGCCTTTGATCTTACCCCATCCCCAGCCGCCTGCTGCACCACCAATAACGCTCCCACCCAAACCACTCAGCAGCCCCTTAAAGGCAGTGGTGGTGCCAGAAACTGCCTCACCAAGCACAGGGAATTGCTTCTCGAGGTCGGCAATCTCATTTTTCAGGTCGCCCCAGATACCTGCCGCACCGCCTAAAGCACTGTCGCTGGTTAGCTCATTAACATGATCACCACGATCCGATTTCCATTTAGAACCCGCGCTGACCAAGTCGAAATCCTGGTCGGCAGAGCGCTGACCGTCTGGCAGGCCAAACTGGTTAACACCTTCGTTTGTCAGACCACCAAACACATCGCGGTTACGGTCAAAGTTAATGTAGGCATTTCGCGCCTGCTGGTTCGGGAATAACTGTGAAATATGCTGACCGTGGATCTGCATGATTTGCGCATTCAGTTTCTCACGGTCGGCAGGGTCTGTGGCGTTGGTCAGTTGCTTTTGGTACTTCTGATAAAGTGGGTCGCTATTGTCCAGTTTTCCGATGACATTTGTTACCGTATCCAGCGGCGTCAGTCCCTTAGCCAGGTCTTTGCGCATCATGGTTTTAATGTCGATGCCCTTGCCGCCAATTTTGATACGTTTGGCATTGTTGGTCAGGTTGCTGGATGTCAGTTCAGCAAGGAAATCATTGGCATTTGTCGCGGCGTCCTGCGGGTCTTTGGCTCCGATGGCTGAGGCTTCGAAGAAGGCAGCAAGTTGGGAGAAGCCGCGCTGACCGTGAAAACCGGCAGACTTACCCGCCTCCAGCCCACGAGGCATCTCGCGGGCCAGGGTCGGCACATCGATACGGCCATGCTGTGCCATTGTGGTCAGAACGCTCAGTGCAGCGGGCGCGTCTTTATCATCGAGACCGAAATTAACTGCGCTGCCCTGCGTGTTAGCCACAGAAGCAGCATCAGCACCGGTAGCAACGGCATTACGCAAGACATTAGGCAGGAATTTATACGCTTGTTCGCGGCTCATCACGCCAGAGCGCATCATAGTTTCAAGCCCGGAAAACGCTTCATCCCCGCTGGCACCACTGGAACTTACTGAGTCTTTGATAACCTGGTCAATGCGCTTCATCCCGTTTTCGCGTCCGGCCAGGTCGCTGCCGCTGTATGCAAAGTTTGCCTGGTTACGCAGTGCGGCATCGTAGGACGCTGCATCAGTGATCGGCTTGCGTAGGGCCATTCCTGCACCGGCAATAAAACCACCTACAGCCCCAATGGTTTTAAAGGTGGTGGTCATGCGGCTTTGGGTGCGTTCTGTTTCACCGAGTTCGCGGCGTAACTTCCCGACCGTGCTGGTCATTTTCTCATAGGCGCGGGCCTGCTCATTGGCCGACATGACGCCGGAACGCTCAAGGCGATTGTAGGCAGCGATGGTCTGGGCGATTTCGCGCTGAATGTTACGTTCACTGCGGATACCCAGCGTTTCCCGTGCTTCCTGAGCAGCATTACGCTGCGGGCGAAAAATCTTCTCCTGCTGGCGTTCCATTGCACCCATTTCACGATTCAGGCGCTCAATGTTTGACGTCATCTTGTCAAAGGCGCGGGCCTGTTCGCTGGCAGATAATGTCCCCGAACGCGCCAGGCGAAGATACGCCGCCGCCGTGCGATCAATTTCGCGCTGGATAGTTCGCTCACTGCGCATGCCCAGTTGCTCACGCGCCTGCTGCATGCGTTTCAGTTCTTCCTTAATACCGCGAATTTTAGGGGTGGCATTATCGTTAACGCCAATGCCGAATTGCGTCTCAAACGGGCCAGCCATGCGTTATGTCCTGCGGTGTTTTCGATATGAGGGAGTTTTACGGCGAGCGCTGACGTAGGTGCGGTTTTCGCCAGCCTGCTGTTTTTGCCAGGCTTTGGGGTTCTCGATGCGGAGTACCGCATCGAGCTTTGCCGCCAGTTCTACAGCACTAAAGGCGCGGACATCTTCTTCGGTGTACCCGTATTTTCGGAGTCTGACGCAGGTGACACCAAAATCCCGGTATTTGCGTTCATATCTTTCAACTTTTTTTTCAGCTCGGCGCGTTTTTGCTGCAGGAGAATATAATCATCGCTGGATAATCCGCGGATGAGCTGATAAGTGAGGTCATCTTTCGGGATGGTGCCCAGAGAATCCAGGCACATGGCCATCAATACGGCACCATACGCAGAGTCTGGCGCATCCGCTTCTGCAGCGTCGATCTCATCCCCCACAGTCTGCTGACGCAACACAAAATCCTTATGGATTGCGCCCTGGTATTCGATGCCAAAGTCCAGTATGCCTGCTATGGTTTTGGTGTTTTTAGTCTTTCCGGTCATCATTATTTCCTGCTCATTCGGTAATGCGGTTAAGTGCAAAGCCGGTGATGCTCACCCGTGCTTCGTTATCCACGTTGTACTGGTCGCCCACGGTCTGGACGGTG
>NZ_JAEMGT010000201.1:0-3373 GCF_017655185.1 Rahnella sp. ChDrAdgB13
GCTCTCGCAAGCCGCTGCGTTCCTTAATGGTAGTGCTGACGAGAAGTTAATAATGATTGAATTACTGGATGTTATTTCTGAAACGGCAAAGATGGGGGTAGAGGAAAATGCATGAGGATGACTTAGATATTTACTATGCAGATGCCAAACGCGTCGATGTTGTTTTGAGAAGGCAAGAAATGATAATGCCTTACACCACAGAAAATGTTTCTTGTGACCGACTAATGAGAGTTAAAGCCGGTGTGCACCATCATTCTAATGAATGTTATTCCAGTTATGGAAAACAAAAATGACCAGCGTGAGTTGTATTTATGGCTTGAAGGAATCCTCTCAATTCTGAGATTCGAGGAAGTCGATTTTCTGAAAAATACATCAGGGGTAGAATAATGACCAACCACTTCCCATCCAAGGTAAAACAAAGGACGCACGAAATAGTTAACTTTCCACGCAACGCACTCGGCCAGTTAATTGCAACAATGCCTGACGACACGATGGATGGTGAAATCGGGTGCCGTAATACTATCATTATTGATAATCAGTCAAACAGATATTTAGAAGATGGAGTTTTTGCCTTCTTTGTTAATGGAACATTCATGGTGAAACGCCTTCAATTTGTTCCTGATGGTATATGGGTTCTGCCAAACAATAAGCATTACGAAAATTTTAAAATTGAACCATCAGATCATTGCGAATTGGTAATTATTGGCCGTGTAGTTCTGAGTTTGGAAGAAAGAAAGCACTAATTAAATATAGAGATATTCCATAGCAACAAATAAAGATGAATTTAATTACGGCCTAACGGTCGGGGAAATCCGTATCCAAAGACCAGTAACGGAGTATTAACGATGAGCACAAACGAGAAAACAAATATCCAGCTGAAGATTGAGCGGTACCGCAACCGACAGGCTGCCGCTCGCTTTGAAGCAATGGCCGATAAGACCGGCAGTAACTGCGTACTGGTCAACCTGCCAGACGGAACGATGGCAACCGTCGAGGTAAGCCAAGAATCACTCATTGATGCTCTCAAATACTTTGAAAGCATCGTTTATGGCGAATACAGCCGCGCTGAATCTGTGGAGTTAATCCTACGGCTTTACATCAGCAACCTCTCCATGCACGGCGACAAGCTCACCGAAGCTGGAAACGCATTCATGAACGACCTGATTAAACAGACCGTGATGATGGCGAAAGAGCAAGGCATCGACGGCGAACAAACAGTCCATTAAGGAGAAGCGATGAAACTGGCACCCAAAACACAACGTGCAATTGATGAATCTTTCAAAAAGGTGCAGTCACCGGTCTATGTCGTGACCCGGCACGGACGCCGCCGCCGCTTTCTCAGCCAAAGCGCTGCAATGAACAACCTGGTGCATTTCATGGTTACTGGCACGTTTGATAAAGCCGGTATCTCGACCCATGAGCCATCTACACCAGTGATCGTGAATGGGCATAAAGCTGAAAAGCGCGGGGATCTAACTAAGCAGTACTGGAATGCCTACAGCCGCACCTACAACCGCCTGCTGAAACTCAGAAGCCGCTTGCGCGAAATTTCTAAGTCGGAAGCAAAGCACGAAGAAATCAAAAAGCAGTATGCCGATCACCTCAGCAACAAACCATTTTAAGGAGGCATGAGTGAGCACTGAAATTAAAACAGAAGCAACGCCGGACGGCATTAAGACCGGCAATCGCACCATCGGGTATTCGGCTGTTATCCGCCAGCTCGATAGCGGCGAGTTCGATAAAAATCTTCCTGACGGTATGAGTCTGCTGTGCCATGTCTGGGAGGCGGCGCGCGATGGCCTGCTGAAATTGAGTTTAGAGAAGCAGGTCATTATCTGGCGCTGGGTTGTGGTGACCGTGTTCATGGGTGAAGAGCAGGATAAAAACGGCACGGTGGAAGTTCCCAATGATGAAGGCGGTACCGACCTCGCCACGATTTACGCAGGTAAGAACGGAAGCATGGGCATTTACCCGGGTCCGGTTCGTTTCTCACTGGCAACACATGTTGAAGGGTGCGCCATCGAGAAGTACGGCACTGAAACAGGTTTAGATCTGGCTCTGCGAATGTATCAGGACATGGTGACGATGGATCCAGTGCAAGGCTTCAAATTATCGGCGATGGGTCGTGAAGGCATGGAAATGCTCCACGATGAATTTATCGAAATGCTGCATACCGAAGGCATGCCAGAAATGCCAGTAACTCACTGAGGAAAGACGATGAATAACAAACTGATGGTTTTTGAATCTGCTGAACTCGGCATTTGCTTGGAAGGGGCGCTTTATCATGGCAAGCCAGCTTTCGATGCTGTAGCTCTCGCAAAATCGCTAGGTTATACGAATCCTGCCAAAGCCTTGAAAGACCATTGCAAGTCACTGATTAGACTTGATTATAACGAATCGTTAGAAATGGGTTTCGGAGTAAAAAGCCGCGGTACCCAGCTCGCACAACAAGCTGATTTGTTCCGTCTTATTCTGCGTAGTCAGTTGCCGTCTGCTGAGAAGGTTCAAGACTGGGTATGCGAAGAAGTACTGCCATCCATCATGACCACTGGCGGATATGGTGCGCCATCTGTATCCGTTGAGCCACATAAACAGGAAGTCACAATGAACAATGACATTCTCTCGCTGGCCCGCGTTGTGGCCGAAGCAACGGCGTCAGCAACAATGAAGGCAGTGATCGACATCGTTGGTATTCCGAAACATCAATCCCTGCCCGCTGTTCAACCTGCCCCCGTTATTGCCGTACCTGCACAGAGCACCTTTGATTTGCAGGTCAGCCATCAGGAGTCCGGCCTCGGCCAGGCTGATTATGTCCCGGTAGCTGATTTAGCATGGGTCAGTGGCCTGACTGATTCCTCCTGCCGCCGACTGGTGACATTCGCCAGTTTACCTACCAGCCTGACCAACGGTGAGCGGGGGCACCTGCTGATCCACCGTGAAGCGTTCATGACCGCCGCTCAGGCGTTGCTGGATGAATCGACACCTCCGACCGGCAAGCTTAAACGCTGGCGGCACCCAGAATTCGGCGGTTTTACCCTGCGTCTGGCATCAGAGAAACACACAGGGGAGGATGAATAATGCTCATTGCGCCCTGGATTTTGATTCTGACTCTTTCCACCTCAGACGGTGAAGCTATTGATCACATCGGCTTTACCACTCAGGAAGCCTGTCGGGATGCAGGCCGTAAATGGACTTCGGTCCATGACACCGGCTCTATCGGTTCTTTCACCGATGCTATTTGCGTACCTAGTGACTCACCGGAGGCTAAATAATGTTCTTCCCAACTGACATTCTCCGCGCAGCCCTGCACTGCGTCGCCGGTGAAAGCGAAACCCGCGAGTATCTGAAAGGGGTGTACATCACCCCGACCCAT
>NZ_JAEMGT010000202.1:0-2124 GCF_017655185.1 Rahnella sp. ChDrAdgB13
TGTACGGATTACCTGAGGAAGTCGGCGACGAGGGGAGCTTTTATCTAAATCCGATTTATTCAACAAAGCCGATTGTCCCCTGACTGTGGGCGACAATATTAATCACATCACCTCCAGCAACTTTGTGACGTCTTATCGTCAAAATCAAATCTGCGAGTCTTTGCGCGGCAAAGAACTGATAGATACGGTGCGGGTTGTGATAGATCGGGTGGGTATAATTCCCGCCGTTCATATACAAGGTACCGAACCCGGCGGCGGCCACGACCAGGCCATTTGACCCCGGCCCCAGCATATCCGGGATATTGGTCGTGGCATTGGCAAACGTGCCGCCGCCTTTGGCAAAATTCACATCAAGGGCATTTTTAAAACTGTCATTCTGAAACTTAATGCCATTACTGCCGTCATTTCCGTTTTCCGCCATCTTTTTGGGGTCGTTTTCCTGATAGCTGTCATAAGGAATTTTTGCGCCATCTTTCAGGGTAGTGACTTCGTCACGGTAGCGTTTCTGGTCGGCTTTCCAGTCATCGCGGGTTACGGGTTTGTAACCCCAGTAAAAAGGGATGACCGGTGAACGTCCCGGGGCGGTGATTTTGGTCTGGGCATCTTCATTGTGCATTGCAATGAAGTCTTTCCACTCATGTGCATAAAGATCGCTGCGGTCGAGGCGTTTTCTCAATCCCTCAATAATGCCCGTTTCCTGATTCTGGTACGCTTCGCCCACATCATTGACGCCGTGGACCAAAATGACGATGCAGGGCATAGGGCGGGGAACTGAGACTTTGCAGGTTTGAGCCACTTCGCCCAGTGACTGATGAACCCCCATCTCGTTTTTCGCCACGATTTTTGGCTGGTAAGGACTGGCTTTAGTATCAGTCATGGATAAGCTCCATCTTAAATGTTTCAATATCGTCACTGTCGAGCAGTGAGGATTGTCCTTTGGCGTCGGTGACACCTTCAATGACGTTACCGGTCGAACTGGTGAGTCGGAATTTTTGATTCGGCAATGTTTGTTCCGCATCGTCCTGCGCGTGAAGCTGGAAGCGACGTTTGAATGTTCCTTTCTCGAATGCAGGGACGGTTGTTTTCACACTTTCCGGGCCTTTGAAGGCCAGATTAGGTCCTTTCAGGTCGATAGCCGTGGGTGAGAAAATCTCAACTGAACCATCGGCGTTGATGCGTATACCGCCTCCGCCGCAGGAAAGTTGAATTCCCTGTTTCGCACTGGCATTCACTTTGCCGTCGGTGCTCATCAGGGTGAAATCCTTCTGAGAAAGGAAATGCATTTCACCGCGCTGAGCCTGCGCATCAATATTGCCTTCACCGGCAATCATCTGGATCCCGAGTTTTCGGGCAAAGAGCGAGAGCTTATCTCCCACGGCCAGTGAGAATTTTTTAAGCACGTTTACGCTTGCATTGCTTCCTGCCGTGGCAATCAGGTCTGCACCGGCTGAAAGCTGTAAGCTTTCCGGTGTGGCAAAAGCCTGCCCCTTTTCGGCATAGGCTAAAAGGCCGGGAGCCTGCAATTTATCCAATGCCTGCTTCAACTGTTCCTGAGGCTCAGACTCCGCGGCGCTGGCTCCGGCGGTCGTGGCGCATTGCTGAAGCGTTCGCGCAAGCGATAAAGCACTTTCGAGGGCAGCGACAGCAGCGGTCATATCGAGCTGCTGCCCCTGCGCTTTGGGCTGTGGCTCTGTTGTCAGCATGAGCCCTTTGGCTGCACGGACAGCTATCCAGTGATCGGTTCTGGCCTCAAGGCCTTCACCCCGCATTTTTCTTTCTGCATCCACCAGATGCCCTGCACTAACCTGACTTTTACCGTACTCCGTCGAAATCTTTATATGTTCCTGATTTCTTTTATCTTCAAGCCGTATTTTGTTCTGTGAAGGAGTGCGAATAATGTTGCGTGTGTCATTGCGCATATTCACAAGGTCAGGATGTGCGCCATCGTGCATGACATGGGATATAAAGGGTCTGTCTGGGTCGCCGCCTTCAAATGCAATGGCGACTTCAGTCGAATTTATTAAAGGGAAATGAAAACCATATGTGTCGCCCGCGGCTTTGTTGAATAAATCGGATTTAGATAAAAGCTCCCCTCGTCGCCGACTTCCTCAGGTAATCCGTACA
>NZ_JAEMGT010000034.1:0-59719 GCF_017655185.1 Rahnella sp. ChDrAdgB13
AAAAAAAAAAAACCCCGCCAGTGGCGGGTTTTCTTTTGATGCGTAGGCGCTCTGCCATTACATCGACGGCTGAACCAGCATGTTGCCTGCGGAACCGCGATCGGCCAGTTCCAGCGTTCCGCTGCGGTAGGTGAACGGGAAATGGTCATACGAAGGCTGATTAAAAAACACCAGCAATTCCACGTCGCCATCAACCCAGACGGTGTCTTTGAATCCGGCATCTTCCACCAGCGGTGCCGCACCGTTCACGCTTTTCACCAGGAAAGACACGCCTTCGACATGGAAGGTCTGCGGCATATCCGCATGCACGGTCCAGCGTTCCCACGTCCCTTGCTGTGCGGTCAGGTCGAGGCGGTTGATGTCCCACATCGCGCCGTTAATACCCGGCTGGCTGTCGCCAAGACGCAGGTCGCGGCTGCGAACCACATTGCCGGTCATGATTTGATCGGCCAGTAAACGCATCGGCAGATTGTCGGTGACCAGCGGTAAAAGGCCGGTAGGTTTGAGCGTCAGGACGATGGTAGAAACCAGAATGCTCGAGGGCTCAAACAGACCACGCAGTCTGTCCATAACACCCGCCGCATCGCCCGCAGTAATCGAGACTTCTTCGCCCTGCGACATATCCACCAGCACTTCACGGCGCTCACCCGGTCCAAGCGACAGACGTTTCACCGTCAGCGGCGCAGGCAGAAAACCGAGATCGGAAGCCACAACGTGGAACGCACGGTTGTCGGTCATGCTCAGTTCATAACGGCGCGCATTCGACGCATTTAGCAAACGCAAACGTACCCACCCGCGGGACACTTCGACATACGGGCTTTGTACGCCGTTGACCAGCATGGTATCGCCAAAGAATCCACCGGAAGCCGGGGTATCATATTGTGGCACGCCAAAACCATCCAGCCGTTTGTCCTGAATGATCAGCGGGAAATCATCAACGCCGTAATGGTTGGGCAACGGCAGATTTTTACTGACTTCATCCTCAACAATCCACATCCCCGCCAGCCCGTTATAGACGTGCGGCGCCATGCGGTTGGGCGTATTCGCGTGATACCAGCAGGTGGCGGCTGCCTGACGAATGGGCAATACCGGCGACCAGTCAACGCCAGGCTGCATCATGCGCGCCGCGCCGCCGGTCAGCGTTCCCGGCTCCATCAATCCGCTGATGGTCATCGAAACGGGCTCAGCCAGGCGGTTGCTGTAGATAAGTTTTACGTCATCACCGTTATGCACTTTGACTGTCGGGCCAAGATACATGCCATTGATGCCCCACACCGGCGCTTTAGCGCCACCCAGGAATGACCAGTGGGCCGCCTGTAACGTCAGAAACAGCGGTTGCCCGCGGCGGGATTCCAGCAGCGGGGGAACGGGTAATGCCGGTTGCGAACCACTCGCTTCTGCTTTAAATGGCAGAGCACCTGCGGCAAGAGCCACGCCGGAGGCTTGCAGGAACGAGCGACGACTGAGTGACATATCTTCTCCATGAAAACAAAATCAAGAGCTGTGTTAATAACCATCGCCATCAATGGCAACAGAATTTCTGCTCTGACGCCGCCGGGCCGCAGGGATATTAAAAACCTGCAACCCGTCGTCATCAGGGCGTAAATAAAAAACGCTATTATTTTTTTGCTGCGGCTTCGCGCTGTGCGACTTCGGCGTCCAGCTCGGCGATTTTATCCGCCATGATCTGACGGCAGTGTTCGGACAGTTCGCGCAGACGATCTTTGGTGTAACCGGTGGTATCGATAGGTGGCAGCATTTCCACAATCACCAGTCCGTTAGACCAGCGGTTGAGCTTCACCTTGTTGCTGGTGTTCGACACGCAAATCGGCACGATCGGCACACCGGCGGCGATAGCGGCGTGGAATGCCCCTGTTTTAAACGGCATCAGGCCACGACCCCGGCTGCGGGTACCTTCCGGGAACATCCAGATCGACAGATTTTTTTTCTTAATCTGGGTCACCACCTGAGAAATGGTGCCGTGCGCTTTGGCGCGGTTATCACGGTCAATCAGCAGGTTGCCTGTCAGCCAGTAAAGCTGACCAAAGAACGGGATCCAGGCCAGGCTTTTCTTGCCCACAGTCACCGTTCTTGGCATGACAACGGCTGAGGCCGTCACCATGTCGTAATTATTCTGATGGTTGGCAATGTAAATACAGTTGCCGTTATTCACTGCTTCTGCAGGAATACGTTTTTCAACGCGAAGGCCAAATACCGGTGCCAGGCGGCCAAACAGCTTACCGAAAGTCGACACATGTTTCGGGTTACGCGGGCTGAAAAGACAATAAATACAACCAAAAACAGAGACCAGAATCGAGTAAACCACCACGATAATCAGACGCAAAATAAATAACATAACATCCTCTTAAAACTACAGCCGAAGCCGGTAAGAAACCTGTGCAGTTTCGCTCCCTGTGAGGTGAACTATTCTCAAGCCTCCTTCAGCAGGGCACAACGGTTTTATTGATACAAATGTAAAATCTTTGCACTGCACAACAGTCTCAGGCCACTGCATTCCCTTAAAAAGAGTTCAGGGCACAAATGTGCCCTGACTGGATAAGGTCAACAGCCGTTCTATTCTTCGCTGTCACCGCCGGAAGCACGGACAGGCGCGTCGACTTCAACGCGATCAACCCGTTGCAGGCCGCGTGGCAGAAGTGTTCCTTTGCGGCCACGTTCTGCACGGAATTTCTGTAACTCTTCCGGACGGATCACCAGTTTGCGTTTACCAACGTGCAGCGTGATGGACGTTTGCGGTGGCAGAACCAGCAGCCAAGCCAGTTTGTCTTCACCACTCGCCGCCTGTGCCGAAGGAATGGAAACAATTTTGTTACCTTTACCTTTCGACAATTGCGGCAAATCAGCCACCGGGAACAGCAGCATACGGCCTGCGGCGGTGAGCGACAGCAGCATGTCATCGTTACCGTTGATTTCAATTGGCGCGAACGCTTTGGCGTTATCCGGCAAAGTAATCATGGCCTTGCCGGCACGGTTACGCGCCACTAAATCACTGAAGGTACAGACGAAACCGTAACCGGCATCGGAGGCCATCAGCAGTTTCTGATCGTCGGACGCCATCAGAACGTGTTCGATAGTCGCACCCGGCGGTGGCGTGAGTTTACCGGTCAGCGGCTCGCCCTGCCCGCGTGCCGAAGGCAGCGTAGTAGGGTCAAGCGCGTAACTGCGTCCGGTGGAATCCATAAACACCACCGGCTGATTGCTCTTACCTTTCGCTGCGGCGCGGAAGCTGTCACCCGCTTTGTAGCTCAGGCCGGACGCGTCAATATCGTGGCCTTTAGCGCTGCGCACCCAGCCAGATTCGGAAAGTACAATGGTCACCGGCTCAGACGGCACAAAGTCGTGCTCGCTCATGGCTTTCGCTTCTTCACGCTCGGTGATTGGCGAGCGACGTTCGTCACCAAAGGCTTCGGCATCGGCCTGAATTTCTTTGCGGATCAGCGTGCTGAGTTTGCGTTCTGACGCCAGAAGCGCCTGAAGCTGATCGCGCTCTTTCGCCAGTTCATCCTGCTCGCCGCGAATTTTGGTTTCTTCGAGTTTTGCCAAATGGCGTAATTTCAACTCAAGAATAGCTTCTGCCTGAGTATCCGACAGCTCGAAACGCTGCATCAGCACCGGTTTAGGCTCGTCTTCAGTACGGATGATGTGAATAACTTCATCGATATTGAGGAACGCCGTCAGCAAACCTTCGAGGATATGCAGACGTTTCAGCACTTTATCGAGACGGTAATTCAGACGACGGCGTACGGTATCGCGACGATAAACCAGCCATTCGGTCAGAATTTCCAGCAGCCCTTTCACGTGCGGACGGTGATCAAGGCCGATCATGTTCATGTTGATTCGGTAGCTGCGTTCCAGATCGGTGGTCGCAAAAAGGTGATTCATCACCTGATCCAGGTCGATACGGTTAGAACGCGGGACCACCACCAGACGGGTCGGGTTCTCGTGATCGGATTCGTCACGCAGATCTTCGACCATCGGCAGCTTTTTGGCGCGCATCTGGTTAGCGATTTGCTCCAGCACTTTCGCGCCCGAAACCTGATGCGGTAACGCGGTGATCACCGCACTGCCGTCTTCTTTGTGCCAGACCGCACGCATGCGCACCGAGCCTTTGCCCGATTCGTACATTTTGCGGATTTCATTGCGTGGCGTAATGATTTCGGCTTCGGTCGGGAAATCGGGTCCCTGAACGAATTCCAGCAAATCTTCCAGCGAACTGTTCGGTTTTTCCAGCAGCGCAACCGCAGCAGCAGCGATTTCACGGATGTTATGCGGCGGAATATCCGTCGCCATCCCGACCGCAATGCCGGTGGTGCCATTGAGCAGGATATTCGGCAGACGCGCAGGCAGCATTTTCGGCTCCTGCATGGTGCCGTCAAAGTTCGGCACGTAATCGACCGTTCCCTGCCCTAACTCGCGTAACAGAACGTCGGCGTATTTCGACAGCCGCGATTCGGTATAACGCATCGCCGCGAAGGATTTCGGATCATCCGGCGCGCCCCAGTTCCCTTGCCCGTCAACCAGAGGATAACGGTAAGAGAATGGCTGCGCCATCAGCACCATGGCTTCGTAGCAGGCACTGTCGCCGTGAGGATGGTATTTACCCAACACGTCACCGACGGTACGTGCAGATTTTTTGAATTTGGCGTTATTGCTCAGGCCCAGCTCGGACATCGCATAAATAATACGGCGCTGTACCGGCTTCAGCCCGTCGCCGATAAACGGCAGCGCGCGGTCCATGATGACGTACATGGAATAGTTGAGATAGGCGTTCTCGGTAAACGTGTGCAGTGCTAAACGCTCTGTTCCGTCATGAGTCATTTCGCTCATTGATGTTTAATCCTCAGACCCGTGGCGTTATCGTTTTGGAAATTTAGGAAGCTTGCACCCGCTGGCGCACCAAGGCGGCTGCCGCAGGGCAATGATGTTCGCGATAGTACATCATCTGCCGCATGGCTGTCACAGTTGCTGTGTTTGTGCGGGGTTTTTAAGCGATTTTCAGAACGCCAGATGGCAAAATCCAACGTCTTTTCTTGTCATTATTGCATCTGAGTCAATAGTCTTGTGCGCAATATCACATTTTTCCTCCCAGCGGAGTTGGGTACACTACGTGATAACAGCCTGAGAGCCAGAATTCAATTTAAGGAAAAGACCATGAGCAACATCCTGATTATCAATGCAGGCAAGACTTTTGCCCACTCTAAAGGTGCCCTGAACAACAGCCTGACCGACGTCGCCAGCAGTTTCCTGCGTGACGCGGGCCACGACGTGCGCGTGACGGTTCTTGAGGAGGGTTATGACGTACAGACCGAAATCGAAAGTTATCTGTGGGCCGATGCCATCATTTATCAGCAGCCAGGCTGGTGGATGGGCATGCCGTGGACGCTGAAAAAATACGTCGATGAAGTCTTCACCGAAGGTCACGGCAAACTGTACGCCAGCGATGGCCGTACCCGTTCTGATGATTCCAAAAAATACGGTTCCGGTGGCCTGTTGCAGGGCAAAAGCTACATGCTTTCTGTCACCTGGAATGCCCCGCTGGAAGCGTTCGAAGATAAAGAGCAGTTCTTCCACGGCGTTGGCGTTGACGGCGTTTATCTGGCACAGCACAAAGCTAACCAGTTTATTGGCCTCGACACGCTGCCGACCTTTATGTGTAACGACGTGATTAAACAGCCTGACGTGGAAGGGGATTTCGCCCGCTACCGCGCTCACCTTGAAAATGTATTCGGTCAGGCCTAAGGTTGAAGGTCACCCGGGAAAGAGGTTTTTATGATCACTGTTATTGCTGAAATCAAAGTAAAACCAGGCCGTCGCGATTCGGTTATGGAAAAAATTACCGCCCTGCTGCCGGACGTTCTGGCAGAAAAAGGTTGTCACCGTTACGAGCCTTACGTTGATTTCAACGGTCAGATCCCGTGGCGCAAAACGGTTCCTGATTCCATCTTTATGCTGGAAGACTGGGAAAGCCTGGCGCATCTCGAAGCGCATCAGCAGGCTGAACATATGGACAAGCACCGCGAAAACATCAAAGCCGACGTGCTGGATGTGGTGATCCATATTATTGAGAAAGCCTGATTGTCTGACGGGCTTTACTAAAAAAAATGCCGGAGCTGCAAAGCGCCCGGCATTTTTTATGCGGCAATCTGAAGGGTCAGACGTCCAGTTCGGCGGTGTCGCCTTTTTCCTGCAACCAGTTACGGCGATCTTCAGAACGCTTCTTCGCCAGTAACATATCCATCATGCGCAGCGTCTGATCGATATCGTCTTCATCGATGGTCAGCTGCACCAGACGGCGGGTGTTCGGATCCAGCGTGGTTTCGCGTAACTGCAACGGGTTCATTTCACCCAATCCTTTGAATCGCTGTACGTTAGGCTTGCCTTTCTTACGTTTCAGCTGATCCAGCACGCCTTCTTTTTCCTGCTCATCCAGCGCATAGAACACTTCTTTGCCCAGATCGATTCGGTATAAAGGCGGCATCGCCACATACACATGACCGCCGCGCACCAGCGAACGGAAGTGACGGACAAACAGCGCACACAGCAAGGTAGCGATGTGCAAACCGTCGGAGTCCGCATCCGCAAGGATACAGATTTTGCCGTACCGCAACTGGGTCAGATCTTCGCTGTCCGGATCGATACCGATCGCCACGGAAATATCGTGCACTTCCTGAGAGGCCAGCACTTCATCAGAAGAGACTTCCCATGTGTTCAGGATCTTCCCTTTCAGCGGCATGATCGCCTGATATTCGCGGTCACGCGCTTGCTTGGCAGAACCGCCTGCGGAATCCCCTTCCACCAGGAACAGTTCGGTCATGTTCAGATCTTGCGACGTACAGTCCGCCAGTTTGCCCGGCAGCGCCGGGCCGCTGGTCAGTTTCTTACGCACCACTTTTTTGGCGGCACGCAGACGTCGCTGAGCGCTGGAAATACACAACTCGGCCAACTGTTCTGCGGCCTGTACGTTCTGATTCAGCCACAGGCTGAATGCATCTTTCACCACGCCGGAAACAAAAGCGGCGCACTGACGTGAAGACAGGCGTTCTTTGGTCTGGCCGGCGAATTGCGGATCCTGCATTTTCACCGAAAGCACATACGCGCAGCGCTCCCAGATATCTTCGGCCGACAATTTCACACCACGCGGCAGGATATTACGGAATTCGCAGAATTCACGCATGGCATCCAGCAGCCCCTGACGCAGACCGTTAACGTGCGTACCGCCCTGCATGGTCGGGATCAGGTTGACGTAGCTTTCCGTCAGCAGTTCACCACCTTCCGGCAGCCACAGCAGCGCCCAGTCAACCGCTTCGGTGTCACCGGCGAACGTGCCGACGAATGCTTTTTCAGGCAGCGTAATCAGGCCGTTCACCGCTTCCATCAGGTAGTCGGTCAGACCGTCTTCATAACACCAGCGTTGTTCGGTGTTATTCACTTTGTCTTTGAAAATGATTTCAGCGCCAGGGCACAGGACGGCTTTTGCTTTCAGCAAATGGCTGAGGCGGCTGACCGAAAAACGCGGGCTGTCGAAGAAACTGCCGTCAGGCCAGAAATGTACGCTGGTACCCGTAGTGCGTTTACCGCAGGTGCCGGTGACATGTAAATCTTCAACTTTGTCGCCGTTTTCAAACGCCATTTCATACACTTCGCCGCCGCGTTTTACCGCCACCTCGACACGTTTGGATAAGGCATTCACCACCGAAATCCCCACGCCGTGCAGGCCGCCGGAGAACTGGTAGTTTTTATTGGAAAATTTACCGCCTGCGTGCAGACGGCAGAAAATCAGCTCAACGGCAGGCACGCCTTCTTCCGGGTGGATATCTACCGGCATGCCGCGGCCATCATCAATGACTTCGAGAGACTGATCTTCGTGGAGGATCACTTCGATACGCTTTGCGTGACCGGCTAATGCCTCATCGACGCTGTTATCTATGACTTCCTGGCCGAGATGGTTTGGCCGGGTGGTATCGGTATACATGCCCGGACGGCGGCGCACCGGTTCAAGTCCGCTGAGGACCTCTATGGAATCCGCGTTATAAGTTGACTGGCTCATCGTTGATTATTCGTGGCTCATAGGTTTGTGGGCTAACGATACAGTATTTGGGCGGGCGGAAGCACTGGCAGAAAGCAGACGCGAAACATCCGGGGAAAACGTCACCCTGACGATGTTAGTCTGCCGTCAGCTCAAGAAAATCTACAATCGGCGAAAAATAGCGTTCAAAGCCGACAAATGCATGATTTCCTTCAGGTTCGACCGTCTGGCGACAAGCAGTGTAATACGCCACAGCCTGACGGTAATCGAGGATTTCATCGCCCGTTTGTTGCAGTAACCAGAGTAAATCCGGCGACTCCAGCGGTTCAATCTGCATGACTTTCAGATCGTAAACGTGGCGTGACTCTAACACATATTGCTGGCCGGTGTAGGGGTTCTCATTTTGCCCGAGGAAGTCGATCAGCAGTTCATACGGTTTCACGGCGGGGTTAACCACCACCGCGGGCACGGCGAAACATTGCGACAACCAGGTGGCGTAATACCCGCCCAGCGAGGAACCGACAATGCCCAGCTTTTTACCGGCATGACGGATCACTAAGTTTTCTAACTGCTCAGCCGCATCCACCGGATACGGCGGTAATTGCGGAATCACCATATCGATTTCAGGATGGTTCTTCGCCAGCCAGTTTTTGAGCGACGTGGCTTTGGCCGAGTTCGGTGAGCTGTTGAAACCGTGCAGGTAAAGTAAGGTATTCATTCGTACC
This sequence comes from Rahnella sp. ChDrAdgB13, assembly GCF_017655185.1. NCBI lineage: Bacteria > Pseudomonadati > Pseudomonadota > Gammaproteobacteria > Enterobacterales > Yersiniaceae > Rahnella > Rahnella sp. ChDrAdgB13. Next base: position 8,773 of record NZ_JAEMGT010000034.1, read on the forward strand.
CGTCCGACTCGGTGTCAGGATGAAACTCGCTGGTTTCCAGACGGAAAACCTGGGTTTCGACACGGCCATCAGGATACAAGTCGAGATAACGCCATCCCGGTGCGACGGTATCAATCGTGAAATTAGTGCAATGCGGTTTGAACTGAACGCAGGTAGACGGCGTGGCGTACAGACGACGTCCGTACCAGTCGAGATCCAGCTCCTGATGAATGTGGCCGCACAAAAGCGTGTTCACTTTCGGGTAATTGACCAGAACATTCGCCAGCATGTGCGCGTTACGCAGGCTGTGCTGATCGAGCCAGGTACAGCCAGAAGGCAGCGGATGGTGATGAAGCATCAGCAGGGTAAAGCGATCGGGATACGCATTCAGGCAACGTTCCATCCATTCCAGCTGATACTCGCTCAACTCTCCGTGCGGCACGCCGAAAACCTGCGTATCGAGCAGGATTATCTGCCAGTCGTCACCGAGGAGGACATGTTTGGAGGGGCTGATCCCGGCTTCCTGCAAGGCATTCACCATTGCAGGCTGGAAATCATGGTTACCGGGCAACCAGACACAGGGTGCCGCCAGTTCGCTGATACCACGGGCAAACTGATGGTAGGCTTCCACCGACTGATCCTGAGCCAGATCACCGGTTGCCGCGATGATATCGACTTCGCGCTGCTGTGCTTTTATAGCGTCCAGCACCGCGCGATAGCTGTTAAACGTATTCACGCCCAGCAATGTCTCATCTTCACCGGCAAAAAGATGGGTATCTGTAATCTGTAGAATTCTGACTTTGGCCCCATTCACCAAAGGCAGTTTAAACAGGCTTTCCAAATCGTTTCCTTTGTTGTTGAAGTCTGTCTAACACACCGGAATTGCCATCGCTCCGTGCGCAAGGCAATAACGCAGCCAGTCCGCCAGGAACTGGTTAATTTGATGCTTTTCATCACGCTGATGCAACTTTTTATTAGGGTAATCATAGCGTGCTTTGAAGCGAAAGATCTGCTGACTCGCACACACTTCGGCCACCATGGCGTCGTGATACAGGCGAACCGTCAGTGAAGGCAGGCTCCAGTAACTGACGGCCGGTGCGGTCTGTTTGATTTCCACCAGCGACGTATAGCGCGTCGATTCGAGGATCGTCAGGCAATATGTGGCGCTACTCACCTGATATGTCACTGTTTCACCGGGCTCATCGGTGCGCGGCATCAAACGGCGCAATTGTGCGAAATTGGTTTCGCACAATCTCATCATTTCAGGGAAATCAGGGGTATAGCGCTTAATCATTCGTTGGCCCACTCTTTTCTCAGGGATTCATGGTGTAGCTGCAGCCATTGCAGGGCAATCACTGACGCCGCATTATCTATCGCTCCCTCTTCCACCCAGCGGTAAGCCTGTTCGCGGCTGACCACATGCACCCGGATGTCTTCATTCTCTGCTTCCAGACCGTGAATTCCTTCTGCCGTTGTCGCATCAACTTCGCCGACCATAATAGAAAGACGCTCGCTGGTTCCGCCCGGGCTGGCCAGGTAATTCAGAGCCGGTTTACAGCGTTTTACCACAATGTTCGCTTCTTCAAGTGCTTCACGGCGGGCGACGTCTTCGACTGTCTCGCCCTCTTCAATGATACCGGCGACCATCTCCAGAAGCCATGGGGTATCACTGGAATCAATACATGGGATGCGGATCTGTTCAATCAGCACGACTTCATCGCGCTGCGGATCATAAGGCAGCAGCACCGCTGCATGGCCCCTTTCGAAAACTTCACGCACAACTTCGCCGCTCATTTCCCCATTAAACAGCCGGTGACGAAACCGATATGCAATAATAGAAAAAAAACCTTTATATCGCGTCTCACGTGCAATAATTTCTACATCATCTTTACCGAAACTAACCGGTGAACTTTTGAATGCACACATGGATTGTTTTCCTCTTCCCTCATAAAGGCAATTTATCGTCCTTTGAGGTCAGTTTGATGAAAATGCGTTAATAATAATCAAGGTTGTTTGTGATAGATTTAGGCACATCCAGCGGGGAAGGCACGTTAAGCCAACCTCCCCGCTAGCCTGACTCTGCTAGAATCCGCGTCTATTGGTTTATTTGACTGCGCCACCATACATAACAACATTGCTGCACAACAAGGAATGCAAATGAAGAAACTGCTCCCCCTTCTCATCGGACTCAGCCTGGGCGGCTTCAGTACGATAAGCCAGGCCGAAAACCTGATGCAGGTCTATCAGCAAGCCAGGACGAGTAACCCGGACCTGCGCAAATCCGCTGCTGACCGGGATGCTGCATTCGAAAAAATCAACGAAAGCCGCAGTCCTTTATTACCGCAACTCGGTTTGGGTGCGGATTATGGTTATACCAATGGCTACCGCGATGCGAATGGCGTTAATAGTGATGTTGGCAGCGCCAGCCTGCAATTAACGCAGACCCTTTTTGATATGTCAAAATGGCGCGCACTGACCTTGCAGGAAAAAACTGCCGGTATTCAGGATGTGTCTTACCAGACTGACCAGCAATCTTTAATCCTGAATTCTGCGACGGCTTATTTCAACGTATTGAGTGCGATCGATTCACTCTCTTATACCGAAGCGCAGAAACAGGCTATTTATCGTCAGCTGGATCAAACCACGCAGCGTTTTAATGTTGGCCTGGTGGCTATCACTGACGTGCAAAACGCCCGTTCACAATACGACACCGTATTGGCTAACGAAGTGACTGCCCGCAATAACCTGGATAACGCACTGGAATCTCTGCGTCAGGTGACCGGCATGTACTATCCGCAACTCTCTTCCCTGAACGTGGATAACTTCAACACCACGCGTCCGCAGCCGGTAGCCACCCTGTTGAAAGAAGCAGAAAGCCGCAACCTGAGCTTGCTGTCTGCACGTCTGTCACAGGATCTGGCTCGTGAGCAAATCCGTTATGCGGAAACCGGCCACATGCCTACGGTTGATCTGACCGCATCTACCGGTATCAGCAATACCAAATACCACGGCGACAAAACTGGCGGTTCTTCCAGCTACCAGGATGCCGATGCAGGGCAGAACAAAATTGGTCTGAGCTTCTCTCTGCCACTGTACAGCGGCGGTTCTGTAACCTCTCAGGTCAAACAAGCTCAGTACAATTTTGTTGGCGCCAGCGAACAACTGGAAAGCGCGCACCGCAGCGTTGTTCAGACCGTACGTTCTTCCTTCAACAACATCTCTGCCTCTATCAGCAGCATCAACGCCTATAAACAAGCCGTTGTTTCTGCTCAGAGTTCTTTAGATGCGATGGAAGCCGGCTATCAGGTGGGGACACGTACTATCGTTGATGTGCTGGATGCGACCACCACGCTGTATAACGCCAAACAACAGCTTTCCAGCGCCCGTTACACGTATCTGATCAACCAGCTGAACATCAAGTCAGCACTGGGTACGCTGAACGAAAGCGATCTGCTGGCACTGAACGGTGCTCTGGGTAAACCTGTGCCAACGGCACCGGATCAGGTTGCACCTGAAACCCCGCAGCAGGACGCCACGGCGGACGGTTATGGCAACAGCACGGCGGCTGCACCGCGTACTGAAAAAGCCAGCGCAACCACCCAAACGCGTACGACGAAGAAAAGCGGCAACCCTTTCCAGAACTAAATCTGGCAGGTTTCTTTTTTCATCGTAAAGACCAGGGCAGCCTGAAAAGGCTGCTTTTTTTTGCCTGTATCACGTCGCTCTGTAAAGTCTCGTAACAATTGCCTGTCGCTGCTTTAACATTAACCAACTTTCCCCTATTCTTAGGCCCTACTGGGAAAGGGCAAAAAAGCCCTACACATGGGATAAGAACGATGAAACGGACACAACACGTTAACCTGGCTACCTTCCGTAAATCATGGCGTAGCTCTCGGATCACACCTGTCGCACTGGCGGTAAGCGCCGTCTTTATGTTGTCTGCCTGTGAGAAAACCGATGAAACGGTTTCCTTGTATCAGAATGCTGACGACTGTACGAAAGCCAATCCGTCCGGCAGCACGCAGTGCGTCGATGCCTACAACGCAGCCAAAACAGAAGCGGCAAAAACGGCACCTAAATACGCCAGCCGTGAAGACTGTATTGCTGAGTTCGGCGAAGGCCAGTGTACTCAGGCTCCCGCGCAGGCTGGTGTCGCTTCAGCCGAAGGCCAGAGCAGTGGCAGCATGTGGATGCCTTTGATGGCAGGTTACATGATGGGCCGGATGATGAGCGGCGGCGCTTACGCGCAGCAGCCTCTTTTCAGCTCTAAAAACCCGGCCAGCCCGGCAAACGGCAAATTCGTCGATGCCACCGGCAAAAACTATGGCCCGGCAACCGCAGGTGGCCGCACCATGAATGTGCCGAGAACCGCCATGGCACCGAAACCGGCAGTCACAAACACTATTACACGCGGTGGCTTCGGCGACAGCGTAGCCAAACAAACCTCAATGCAACGCAGCTCCTCTGCGGCACCTCGCAGCCCTGGCCGCAGCATGGGTGGCTAAGAGATAAAATGAAACGTTTAGCGATTAATGAGCGCCCGGACTGGCGCGAAAAAGCCACGGAGTTTGGCTTCAATTTTCACACCATGTATGGCGAACCCTACTGGTGTGAAGATGCTTATTATCAGTTCACGCTGGCGCAGATTGAAGAGATTGAAGACGCCACTGCCGACATCCATCAGATGTGCTTAAAAGTGGTTGAGCGTGTGGTGAATGACGACAAACTGATGGCGAAATTCCAGATCCCAAAACACGTCTGGGAATTTGTCCGCAGTTCATGGCGCACGCAACAACCTTCGCTGTATTCGCGCCTGGATCTGGCCTATGACGGTGTGAATCCACCCAAGCTGCTGGAAAATAACGCCGATACACCGACCTCTCTCTATGAAGCGGCTTTCTTCCAGTGGCTGTGGCTCGAAGATCAAATCGCTGCGGGTAACTTGCCGCCAGATGCCGATCAGTACAACAGTTTGCAGGAAAAGCTGATCGAGCGTTTCAGCGAACTGAAGAACGAGCACGGTTTTTCGTTACTGCACATCGCCTGCTGTCAGGACACCGAAGAAGATCGCGGCACCGTTCAGTATTTACAGGACTGCGCGCTGGAGGCTGAACTGGCCAGCGAATTCCTGTTTATCGAAGAAATCGGTCTGGGCGAGCGCGGGCAGTTTACCGATACGCAGGATCAGGTGATTTCCAACCTGTTCAAGCTGTATCCGTGGGAATTTATGTTCCGCGAAGTGTTCGCCACCAAGCTGGAAGACGCCGGTGTTCGCTGGCTTGAACCTGCCTGGAAGGCCATTTTGTCGAACAAAGCCCTGCTGCCGTTGCTGTGGGAAATGTTCCCGGATCACCCGAATCTGTTACCGGCGTATTTTGCTGAAGATGCTCACCCGCAACTGGATCACTACGTCGTGAAGCCACTGTTTTCACGCGAAGGCGCTAACATCAAAGTCATCGAGAAAGGCCATGAAGTGGCCAGTGTTGACGGCCCGTATGGTGCAGAAGGCATGATCGTGCAACAGTTCCATCCGTTGCCGGTATTCGAAGGCAGTTACACGCTGATCGGCAGCTGGCTGGTCAACGATCAGCCTTGCGGGATTGGCATCCGCGAAGATAAAGCGCTGATCACGCAGGATCTGTCACGTTTCTATCCACATACCATTGTCGGATAAAACGCGTAAAAAAGGATAATGAAGGAATTCATTATCCTTTTTGTTTTTGAGCGTTATCCCACCTGAACAGAAAGCATGGAAAGCGATCCCATCACGATCCCGTCCGTTGGCAGTGTGATCGGCTCCGACCCCTCCCACGCACCTAAAACATACAGCAATGGCAGATAGTGATCCGGAGACGGATTCGATAACGCGCCGCCTTCATGTTCCATAAACTTCACCAGAGGATGATCTTTCGCCTCGCCCTTCCAGCTCAGGTTATCTTTCACATACTTTTCGAACGCAATCGCCCACGGATACGGCTCGCCGTTGCCGTCCCATTTCACCATCCGCAGGTTATGTACCACGTTACCGCTGGCGACAATCATCACGCCTTCGTCACGCAGCGCGGCCAGCTTTTTGCCCAGTTCATAGTGATATTCCGGCGGCTGCGTGCCATCGACGCTCAGCTGGATCACCGGAATATCGGCGTCCGGATACATCTTGATCAATACGCCCCAGGTGCCGTGGTCAAACCCCCACTCGCTGGTATCGGCCATCACATTTACCGGGCTGAGCAATTCCTGAACCCGTTTCGCCAGCGCCGGTGAACCCGGTGCCGGATAACGTTTATCAAACAGCGCCTGCGGGAAACCACCAAAATCATGGATGGTGCGCGGGTTTTCCATCGCCGTCACCGCCGTGCCGCGGGTAAACCAGTGGGCAGATACGGCCAGGATCGCTTTTGGACGTGGCAAAGATTCGCCCAGCGCATGCCAGGCACGGGTATAAACGTTATCTTCCAGCACATTCATCGGGCTGCCGTGGCCTAAGAAGAGTGCGGGCATACGTTGAGTCGTCATCATTAATTCCTTACCGCAGACTGAAAAAGAGCGGAGCGGCGGAGCGCCTTCCGCGTGATGAAAATACGGTACTCTTTTTCAGTGGCGGTTACAGCCGGATAACCATGAAGGAGATGTTCAATAAATTTGAAGAGGCAAATCAAAGGCAATGAGCGGGAATTTTCGGTTCAGACAAAATGCAGGAATACATAGCAAAAAGGCCGCATAAGCGGCCTTTCTTAATGCGCACAACCGGTTATTCAGCTTGCCTGACGGGTTTGCGCCTGGCGGTAAGCCACCAGATCGGCAATCGTCACCACGGGCATATTGTGCGCGCGGGCAAAGACGATGACTTCCGGCGCATGTGCCATGCTGCCGTCATCGTTGGTCAGTTCACACAGCACGCCGAACGGCTTAAGCCCGGCAAGTGTGGCCAGATCCACTGACGCTTCGGTGTGACCACCGCGGGTCAGCACGCCGCCTGCCTGTGCGCGCAGCGGGAAGATATGCCCCGGGCGGTTCAGGTCAGAAGGTTTCGCTCCGTCTTTGATGGCCGCACGAATGGTGGTAATGCGGTCAGCCGCAGAAACACCGGTCGTCACGCCTTCAACCGCTTCAATTGTCACGGTGAAAGGTGTCTGGAACGGGCTGGAGTTGTTCTCAACCATCATCGGCAAATCGAGCTTTTTACGGCTGTCTTCGTTCATGGTCAGGCAGACGATGCCGCTGCCGTGGCGAATAGTCAGCGCCATTTGTTCAACGGTCATGTTTTCGGCGGCAAAGATTAAATCGCCTTCGTTTTCACGATCTTCGTCATCCAGTACCAACACACCCACGCCATTACGCATCGCGTCGAGAGCACGTTCAACACGTTCAGTGGATGTACCGAATTCGGAAAGTAGGGTCTGATTCATGGTAAAAATAACCTCATGTTCTGTATGTGGATTACCAGAATCAGGGCGTCTTGAGGAGGCTAGCTGAAGCAGCCAGAAGGCGTGCTACAGTTATAAAAAATAACGCAGCGGGCAAAAATTTGCCCGGCTTGAATCGTTACTCTCTCCCATCCGGACTTTAACCGTCGGCCCCGGAATTACACCGGATCTGCTGACCTCTAACCCCGAAGGATTGAGCGCTCGCGGGCTTCCACTTGGAAGGGATTATGATCACCTTCCGGTATTCTGTGGTTTACCGCCGGTGGGGACTTTCACCCCGCCCTGAGAATAAGCAAGGCAACTATAACGCCAATAAATGAGCAGAGCAATCCTGTGGTTTGGCCATTTAGTGCCTCTGAAGGTTTATAGAAACAGCTTCAGCGATTACACTAAAGAAAAGCACCGCCTTCGAGAAAAGGAAATAACATGATTGACCCGAAAAAAATTGAACAAATTGCCCGCCAGGTTCACGAATCGATGCCGAAAGGGATCCGTGAGTTTGGTGAAGATGCCGAGAAGAAAATCCGTCAGGTATTGCAGGCGCAGTTCAGCCGTATGGATTTAGTCAATCGCGAAGAGTTTGACGTGCAGACCCAGGTTTTGCTGCGTACCCGCGAAAAACTGGCCGTGCTGGAACAACGTCTGGCCGCGCTGGAAGGCAAACTGAACGAAGCGGAAAAACCGCAAAATCCTGCCTGAATTTCCGCAACCATAAGTCCGCCGGAAACAGAAAAGGCCTGCTGCGCAGGCCTTTTTCATCTATTTTGCTCAGGCTTTATTGCGGACGAAGCACCGTTTTTACCCGTGGCAGCAATCCCCATAGCGCCGCGAACACCACCAGCGCATACAGCGATTTCCAGCCAACCATCGCCAGCAGCCCGCAGCACAAAATCGCCCCGAGCGTTGCCATCCATTTTGACCGGCCCGTCAGGATTTTTGCTCCGGAAATCATGCACAACAGATAGATCAGAATGAAAATCCCGTTGGCGTAGGTAATCAGCGCCCCGAGCGGCAAATGCAGCCAGTAAATCAGTAACGTGAACAACATACAGCAGCCCACCACCAGATTAAGCGCCGCTACCGGCACCTGCTGGGCAGAAAGTTGTGCCAGTTTGCTTTCAGGTTTCAGCTGAGCCTGCGACCACACCAGCCGGGCGAAGCTTTGCGTGTAAATATTCACGCTGGCAAAGCAGGCCAGATAACCAATAATGCAGGCCACCCAAAGCGCTTTTTGCCCGAAAAGCTGTACCACAATCCCCGGTAATGACGCGCCCGCTTCCCGCCCTTCGCCCCACGCATGGAATTTCAATACCGCGACCGTACAGCCCCAGTACACGGCGCCAGCTACCAGCATGCCGATCAGCAGCGCGCGCGGAAAATCACGTTCCGGATGACGAAATTCTGTCGCCAGATGCGCAAACGCCTCCAGCCCGACAAAGCACCAGAACATCACGGCCAGCGCATCAAAAAGACTGGAGGGCGAAACATCACGTACCGCAGGCAGCGGGATTTCCGGCAACGTGATATCTCCTTTCCACCAGATTGCCACGACCAGGGCGACGACCAAAAGCGCGATCAGCGTCTGGATATTCGCACTGGATCCTGCGCTGCGTGTGCCCAAAAACCAGATAACGAGCAGCGTTCCCAGCTGAACCAGCAGCAGATTTTCGCTGCTCCAGCCAAAAGCCGCCTGCCAGAAACCGGCAGCAATATGCAGCGCGGCGGGCAATCCGACCGGAATAACGGACAAAAACAGCCAGCCTGTCACGCGCGCCATGTGCGGCCCGAACGCTTTTCCCACGAAATGCGCGGCACCGCCTGCACTCGGGAAATGCCGGCCCAGCGCGGCAAAGCCAATCGCAATCGGGAACACCAGCAGGATCAGCACCGGCCATGCCCACAGACTGTCGTTTTGCGCCAGCTGTGCGGCAAGCGCAGGCACCGCGAAAACGCCGGTTCCCAATAATGAAGTGGAGAGCAGTCCGACGCCCTGCGCCAGACTTAATTCCTGTTTTAATCCGCTCACAACAGAGTCACTTCCGTTTGGTTTTTTTGAGTGAAAAATCAAAAAGAAAAGGGCTTATCAGATAAGCCCTTCGGTGCGAACATCAGAAATTCAACCGCAGAAAATCAGTCCTGCGCTTTGATCTGATTGATGATTTTGGTGGTAGATAAACCATCTTCAAAATTCAGCACGCGCACTTCGCCGCCGTTCGCCCAGACTTCAACACTACCGGCAATTTGCTCCGGTTTGTAGTCGCCGCCTTTCACCAGCAGATCCGGTAAGATCCCGGCGATCAGACGCTGTGGCGTATCTTCTTCAAACGACACAACCCAGTCAACCGCGCCGAGCGCACCCAGCACGATCATACGATTTTGCAACGTATTCACCGGACGGGTTTCGCCTTTCAAACGTTTTGTAGAAGCATCGCTGTTCACCGCGACAATCAGACGATCGCCGAGCTTACGGGCATTCGCCAGATAAGACACATGGCCTGCATGCAGGATGTCAAAAATGCCGTTGGTCATGACGACTTTCTCGCCACGCTGACGCGCCATTGCGACCGCGGCTTTCAGCTGTTCTTCAGTCATCACGCCGAAGCCCACGTCTGAACGCCCGCCGATGGCATTTTCCAGCTCGACCGGAGAAACGGTCGATGTCCCGAGTTTCCCGACCACAACACCCGCCGCAGCGTTTGCCAGGAAGCACGATTCTTCCAGCGTATTCCCGGCCGCCAGCGCCGCAGCCAGCGTACCGATCACCGTGTCACCGGCACCGGTCACGTCATACACTTCCTGCGCCTGCGTTGGCATATGGAAAGGGGCTTTGCCCGGCTGCAACAAGGTCATACCGTTTTCTGAACGGGTCACCAGCAGCGCAGAAAGCTCGAAGTTTTCAATCAGCTGCATGCCACGAACCACAATTTCGTCTTCGTTTTTACAACAGCCCACCACCGCTTCAAACTCGGAAAGATTCGGTGTCAGCAACGTCGCGCCACGGTAGCGTTCAAAGTCAGAACCTTTAGGATCCACCAGCACCGGCACACCGGCTTTTCTCGCCAGCTGTATCATCTTCTGCACTTCGGTCAGCGCACCTTTAGCGTAATCCGACAGCACCAGCGCACCGCTTTGCGGCAACGCCTGTTCAATTTTGGTCAGCATCGGTTGCAGATCAACGCCTTCAAAACCCTCTTCAAAGTCGAGTCGAATCAGCTGCTGGTTTCGGGAAAGAATACGCAGTTTGGTGATGGTCGGGTGAGAAGGCAGCGCCACGAAATCGCAGTTTACCTTCACTTCCGCCAGACGCTCGCTCAGCGCGCGCGCCGCATCGTCCACACCGGTCAGACCGATCAGACGGGAAGAGGCACCGAGGGACGAAATGTTCATCGCCACGTTAGCCGCGCCGCCAGGGCGTTCTTCGATGGTATTCACCTTCACGACCGGTACCGGAGCTTCCGGTGAAATACGGTTGGTCGGGCCATACCAGTAGCGGTCTAACATTACGTCACCGACCACCAGCACACCCGCGCGGTGAAAATCAGGCAAAGTCACTTTCATCCCAAGACTCCAAAACAGGCAAAACTCAACATAGAAATAGTGCGCCGGATAATATCACAAGCGCCTGTCCCTCGAATAAAAAACCCTCAGCCCAGCCATTTTTCCCAGCTGATGCGGATTTGCGCACGTTCACCGGCAAAACTGTCAGCGGCAACTTTTCCGCTGTGCTCCTGTAACGCCAGATGATGAATTTCATCGCGCAGCGTCACGTAAGCATGGGTCAGATTACGGGCCTCGTCTTCCGGCATGATGTCGTATTGCGCCATCAGCTCAAAAATCCTGACGTTATCAGACCAGCGCGTCAGCTTTGGCTGATCGTGGGCGAAACGTAAGACCAGATATTGTGCAATGAATTCAATATCCGTGATGCCGCCGGGATCGGCTTTCAGATCAAACTCACCGGCTTTTTTACTGCCGAGATGCTGGTACATTTTCTCACGCATTTCGCGGACTTCTTTGCGCAACTCCGCATCGTCGCGCTGACGGCAGAGTATTCCACGCCGTGTGGCATCAAACTGCTGCGTGAGAATCGGGTCGCCGTAAACGACGCGCGCGCGCACCAGCGCCTGATGTTCCCACGTCCAGGCTTCGTTGGCCTGATAATCGGCAAACGCTTCGATGGTGCTGACCAGCATGCCGGAAGCGCCGGAAGGCCGCAGACGCGGATCCACTTCATACAAAATGCCCGACGACGTCCGCGTGCTGAAGAGGTGCATAATTCGCTGTGCCAGACGCAGATAGAACTGACGCCCGTCGATCACGCGTTCGCCGTCAGTCATCACCTCCGGCGCGCAATCAAGCAGGAAAACCAGATCCAGATCTGAACTGTAACCCAGTTCCCACCCGCCTAATTTCCCATAACCGATAACTGCAAAACCCCGCCCTTCACGGTGCTGAAGGTGCGCTGGCTGACCGTATTTTACGACCATCTGATCCCACGCCTGCTGCACAACGACTTCAAGAATCGCTTCGGCCAGATAGGTTAAATGGTCGCTGACTTTCATGACCGGCAGCGCACCGGAAATATCTCCGGCGGCAATGCGCAGATGCTGCGCCTGCTTGAACTGGCGCACGGCTTCCAGCTGCTGCTCTTCATCTTCCGTCGGCACGCGCATCAGATACTGGCGCAGTTCATCACGGTAAGCGCCCAGCTCAATCGGCTGATAAAGGGTGCGCGGGTCGAGCAGTTCGTCGAGCAACAAAGGATGACGTGCCAACTGATTCGCGACCATCGGCGAGGCCGCGCACAGGCGAATCAGTTGCTTGAGCGCGCCGGGATATTCGACCAGCAGCTCAATGTAGGTCGTGCGGGTGACGATGTTGAGCAGCAACTGCATCAGGCGTTGCAACGTGACGTCCGCATTTTTATAGGTGCAAACCTGCGCAAGCAAACGCGGCATCAGCAAATCCAGCTGATCGCGACCACGCGGCCCAATGGTGCGTTTATCCACATCACGGCGGAATTCCGCAATCTGTTGCAGAATATGGCGCAGGGCGTTTTCCTCAAGCTGAGGCACCAGCGGCGCAAGTTCGGAAGGCTCAAGCGCATCAATCCATAAACTGCTGAACTGCGCCTGCTGCTGGTCATCTTCCGCGTCCGGCGTGTCATCACCAATCAGATCGTTAAACACCACACGCACGGCCTGCATGTGAGCATTTACTGCATCCAGAAGCTGCGGCCAGTCGGCGTAATCCATGCCCCACGCCAGACGCGCCTGATTGAGTTCATCGGAAGGTAAGGTCTGTGTTTGTTCATCGGCTATCGCCTGCAAGAGATTTTCCAGACGACGCAGGAACAGATAACTGGTGCGCAGTTGCAAAACCTGTTCAACCGGCAATAAGCCCAGATTTTCCAGCGCCTGCAACGTCGGTAAAAGTGCCCGTTGCTGCAATGCCGGTTCACGGCCACCGCGGATCAGCTGGAAGACCTGCACGATAAATTCAATTTCGCGGATACCGCCTGCGCCAAGTTTGATGTTGTCTTTCAGACCCCGGCGGCGGACTTCGCGGGCGATCATTCCTTTCATATTACGTAATGACTGGATCACGCTGAAATCGATGTAACGGCGGAACACAAATGGCATCAGCATTTTGCGCAGTTCCTGACTGCTGGCGTCATCCGCACCGCCCATCAGGCGCGCTTTCACCATCGCGTAGCGTTCCCAGTCACGCCCCTGCTCCTGATAATAATCTTCGAGCGCCGGGAAGCTCATCACCAGCGGCCCGCTGTCGCCAAACGGACGCAGACGCATATCGACACGGTAAACAAAACCGTCGATGGTCGGCTGATCCAGCGCTTTGATCAGCCGCTGTCCCAGGCGGGTGAAGAATTGGGCATTATCCAGTTCGCGGCGTCCGCCCCGGGTCTGACCGTTTTCCGGATAGGCAAAAATCAGGTCGATATCGGATGAAAAATTCAGTTCGCCGCCGCCGAGTTTTCCCATCCCCAGGATTAGCATTCTTTGCGGATCGCCCGCCGCGTTGACCGGCGTACCAAACTCACGACAGCAGGCGTCGTACAGCCAGTCGCGGGCGCTGACGATCAGCAATTCCGCCAGTTCACTCAGCTGATGCAGCGTATCTTTTGTTTCGCTTGTTTGTGCCGCTTGCGACCAGGCGATGCGGGTCAGAATACGGCGGCGGAACAGACGCAGCGCTTTCATCAACCCGTTTTCGTCCGTCACACCGGTCAGTGTTCCTTCCAGCCACGGACGATAAAGCTGCCACTCCTGAGACTGAGGGGGGTTCTCATTGATTTCATGCCACCACTGTGGAAACGCCAGCAAACTGTCCGTGACGAATTCACTGCTGGTTAACACGGCCAGCTGTTGATCATCGGGGAGCGGGAGGTTTTCAGGATGTTCACGCCAGCGCTCTAGCAGACTCTGCGCATGGCTTTGCAAAACAGATGAAAGTGGCAACATGAAGTCAGATTCCTTGCAAAAAAAAGCCCGGGCAATTAGCCCAGGCTTATCAGTCAATTAACGAGGTTGTCCGTTTAACCAGAACGCATCCATCATCACTGCATGGGAACGGGCTGAATCTTCCCAGGCATGCTGCTGCTGAACGATGGCCTGCTGCAGGTCCGCCCAGCCAGCAATGTAGGCAGCGACATCTTTTTCAGGATAAGCCCCGCCCAGCAAATGGAAGGTAATAATCTGACGTTTCAGACGCGCCAGCTGATCGCGATACCCTTCTTCGGTCAGCGGCTGCGCGAACGCCTCTTTCAGATCTGCGGCGGTACGGCCCAGCATAATATCTGCGAAACGCTTGAAGGAGCCTTCCAGTTTTTTCGCTGATTTATCATCGATGAATGGTGTCCAGCCTGAAGTGGCCAGCCAGGAAGTGAGCACTAACTTGCATTTCAGGTAGCTGGCACTGTAACAAATTTCCTGCGCATCAGCAGATTTCTGTTCCAGAACAGGCACCAGATCGGTCAGCAACGTACGCAATTCCGATGACGCTTTACGCGGTACCAGTCCGCCAAACAGCACCAGAATCTGACGCACGGTTTCGACGGCCTGCAGAACGGTCAGACGCGCGGTTTTGTCGCCACGAACCCACAATTCTTCATGATATTGCCAGTGATCCAGCGCCAGTTCGAACATGGCGGACATTGCCTGTTCCACCGTCGCTTTCGGCTGAGCTTTAAACACCGGCAACGGTTTGATCTCACGCGCAGGATTGCCCTTCGCCAGATGATAACCGCGAGCCGCTTTGCTGAAACCGCCCTGACGTAAACCGCCGTGCGCCCCTATTTCTGCCGCCAGTTTCAGTAAATCCCCGGTATTACCTTTTTTCAGCTCAAGCTCAATTTCGGCCAGCGCCTCAGACAACTCACCGGCGATCACTACACCCTGATCCAGGCCCAGCTCAATCTCACTTTCGCCGTAAGTGATCACCCACTTCTCGCGGGTGAAATCGGTGCGGAACACCGGTGTCAGTTCTTTTTGCAGCGCAGCAGGCTTACACCCTTCCGGCCAGATATCTTTCGGAAACGCGCTGAGTTTCAGCACCGGCTTTTTAAGCTCAACATTATATTCCGGGCGCTGATGCAGGCCGCCCACCACTTTTCCGCCGGTTTTGATGGTCATTTCATACTGATCGTCAAAGCCACGGATACGCAGACCAATATCATGCGAACGTAAATAGTTATCCGCGGTCTCAAAATAGATGTTGGTCAGTTTCGATGGCGCGGTGTGCTCAGCGTTGAAAACCGCGAGCTGCGAAGGAAGTTCGGCGATTGCGGCCGGGGTGGCGATAAATTTTAATTCTATTTCTACGGTCATAGGAGTCTTCACACCGATTCTTTGCTGCCAATAAGGGATTAACGCGTCGCTCCAATTCTACCATAAGCACAGCGCGCAAGCCGCATGTTGCGGGATTGTAAGATAGTTCTCATTCCGGTTTATACATTGCGTCGTCACACTGTTGCCCTTAATATCGGTTTCCAAAGTTTCGCAATAACCAAACTTTTATTGCACTGACCGAATAATTTGCCGCAATGGCCTGAAAATGGCGGTTGCCAGAAGACGTATCCCGATAAAACGGATCCGCACTTCACGTTCCCTAAATTCACAAAGAAACGATGAAATAATGCAGAAATTACGCCTAATTGGTTTCGCTTTGCTTGGTTTAAGCATCACATGGACTGCCCACGCCGACGAGAAGCGCTATATCTCCGACGATTTGATCACCTATATCCACAGCGGTCCGGGTAATCAGTATCGTATTGTTGGCACGCTGAATGCCGGTGATGAAGTCACCCTGCGCAGCGTCAACGACAGCACTAAATATGGCGAAATCGTTGACTCGAAAGGGAAAACCGCGTGGATCCCTCTCGACCAGTTAAGTAATGTCCCAAGCCTGCGAACCCGCGTTCCGGATCTGGAACAACAGGTTAAAACGCTAACCGATAAGCTGACGAATATTGATTCCAGCTGGAACCAGCGTACCGCGGAAATGCAGACGAAAGTCGGCTCCAGCGACAGCATCATCAACAACCTGAAGAAAGAAAATCAGGATCTGAAAAATCAGCTGATCGTTGCGCAGAAGAAAGTAGACGCGGTGAATGTTCAGCTAGACGACAAGCAACGTACCATTATTTTACAATGGTTTATGTACGGCGGTGGTGTTGCCGGTGTCGGTCTGGTGCTGGGTCTGGTATTGCCGCACCTGGTTCCACGTCGCAGGAAAAAAGATCGCTGGATGAGCTGATCGCTTAACCCGCTCCAACTTTCGTTCAACGTGAAGGCACTCCGGTGCCTTTTCGTGTTTGCATCAATCTGCAAATCAACCACACAACTTTGCTATGATAAAGGCAGAGCGCCCTGCTCGGCTTTCAGCAGCATAATGCGTTGGAATTGACTTATTTCAGGAGTTATTGCGTGGAGATTTACCTGGTCGGCGGCGCAGTCCGAGACAGTTTATTAAACCTGCCTGTGTCTGAACACGATTGGGTGGTGGTCGGCGCAACGCCTGAATACATGCTGGAAAATGGCTACCAGCAGGTCGGCAAAGACTTCCCGGTGTTCCTGCATCCCAAAACTCATGATGAATACGCGCTGGCGCGGACGGAAAGAAAATCGGGTTCAGGCTACAACGGTTTTACCTGTTATGCCGCACCGGATGTCACGCTCGAGCAGGATCTGATGCGGCGTGACCTGACTATTAACGCTATCGCCAAAAGTGACAGCGGTGAACTTTTCGACCCTTATCACGGCCAGCGTGATATCGAATTGCGCCTGCTGCGCCACGTTTCAGATGCGTTTGGAGAAGATCCGTTACGCGTTCTACGCGTAGCCCGTTTCGCGGCGCGATTTGCTCATTTAGGTTTTACCGTTGCCCCTGAAACGCAGACGCTGATGCAGCAGATGGCCGAAAGTGGTGAGCTGGAAGCCCTGACGGCAGAACGCGTTTGGAAAGAAACCGAAAAGGCGCTGCAAACACAGGATCCGCAGGTGTATTTCCAGGTGCTTCGGGATTGCGGCGCGCTGAAAGTGTTATTCCCTGAAATCGATGCGTTGTTTGGCGTGCCCGCGCCGGAGAAATGGCATCCGGAAATTGATACCGGCATTCATACGCTGATGACACTGAAAATCGCCAGCACACTGACGCCGGAAGTGGATGTACGTTTTTCAGCGCTTTGCCATGATGTGGGCAAAGCGCTGACCCCGCCGCAATTCTGGCCGGCTCATCACGGCCACGGTCCGGCGGGTGTGAAACTGGTGGAGAATATCTGTCAGCGCCTGAAAGTGCCGACACATATCCGCGATCTGGCAAAACTGGTGGCCGAGTTCCATGACCTCATCCACACCGTGAATAAGCTGCGCCCGGAAACCTTGCTGAAACTGTTCGATACCATCGACGTTTGGCGTAAACCGCAGCGTCTGGAACAGATGATCATGACCAGCGAAGCTGACGCACGGGGGCGTACAACGTTCGAAAATAACCCTTATCCGCAGGGTGATTACCTGCGCGAAGCCTTCAAAGTGGCGAGCAGCATTAGCAATAAAGAGGTGCTGGATGCCGGTTTTCAGGGAATAGAAATCCGCGATGAGCTTAAAAAGCGCCGGACACAAGCACTGGCAGACTGGAAACAAAAGCAGGAAGTGGCGAGTTAACCCGTATCATCTGTCAAAAAAAGCCCCGCAGGGTGAATATCCTGCGGGGCTTTTTTATGGTTGCGCTAAGCAATTATCAGGCGATAAAGACATAGTACACGGCGATCGCAACAAAGAAGCGATAGATAGCAAACGGGATAAACGAAATACGCTTAATCACTGCCAGGAAGGTTTTAATGGCAATCAGCGCGATGATAAATGCGCTGATAAAACCGGTCGCGAACATCGGCAAATCGGCCATGGTCAGGAAGCTGTAGCTCTTATACAAATCCAGCGCCGTCGCGCCCATCATCATTGGCACCGCCAACAGGAAGGAGAACTCAGACGCCGCAAAACGACTGATGCCCATTAACATCCCGCCGCTGATGGTTGCACCCGAACGGGAAAATCCCGGCCAGAGCGCCAGACACTGGAAAACGCCAATCATAAACGCCTGCACGTAGGTAATGTCATCGAGCCCTTCCGCGCGCGGTTTTTTGGGTTTTAGCAATTCAGCGGCAATCAGTAAAACACCGCCGACAACCAGCGAGTACATGACGTATTTAGGCTCGAAAAGAGATTTAATTTGTGAATGCAAAAGCAAACCTAGTACGGTCGCCGGGATCATCCCCAAAATAATATGCCCGAGATTCAGACGGCGCGTCCCCGTGCCTTCATGAGCTGGTGGCTTGCCAAAATGCAGGCCAATCATGCCAAACAATCGACGCCAGAACATCACAACCACAGCCAGAATCGATCCCAGCTGAATAACCACCTCAAAGGACTTCGACGTATCTCCCGTAAAGCCCAGTAGATTACCCACAATAATCAGGTGACCAGTCGAGGAGACAGGCAGGAACTCCGTCAGCCCTTCAACAACACCCAAAATAGCCGCTACAAGCAATGAATGACTTTCAGCAATCATTATCGACCCAACCCTATTAAGTATCCGCTAATCGGAAAAAACAGCTAAAACAACAAACAATAAAAAAGCGGCTCATCTGCGCCGCTTCTGCAAAGGGTGCCCCGTAGCCCCGAGTGCTCTTTTAACGCTTTTTTATGACAATTAAAATACGACCGGATTCTGAATTTTATTCAGGGCAGGATTTAACTGCGTTTTCCGCGCTCAATCACCACGCCAACGTTCGCCGCCTGCGCGACCGCGCCGGGTTTGCTGAGCTTAATGCGTACCCACGGCGAGTTAAAACGCGCCAGCAGCAGCGCCGCCACTTCTTCGGCAACACGTTCAACCAGGGCAAAATTCTGTGAGGAGACATGTTGTATGACGGCGTCACTGACATCGGCGTAGCTTAAACAGTCATTAACATCGTCACTGACGGCGGATTTTCGGTTGTCCCACGCCATTTCGATATCGAACACCAGTTTCTGTTTAATGGTCTGTTCCCAGTCGTAAGCGCCAATAGTGGTGATTACATTTAGTTGCTCAATAAATACGATATCCATCACGCGATTCTCTGTTTTTGGCCCAGCCGGATACCACTTCCAGCAGAAAATGCGTATTATCCATGGATGTTGCGATTAAAACGACCCTTATTAGACGGAACGGCTTTATGAGTGCTACCGCGCTTGGAATGATTATTTTCGCCTACCTTTGCGGCTCAATTTCGAGTGCGATTCTGGTCTGCCGGGTCGCCCGCTTACCGGATCCGCGCACGGCAGGTTCTGGCAATCCCGGTGCTACGAACGTTTTGCGCCTGGGTGGACGTGTGGCCGCAGCGGCCGTTCTGATTTTCGATGTCCTCAAAGGCATGCTGCCCGTCTGGCTGGCGTACCGTCTGAACATTCCTCCGATGTATCTCGGTCTGACCGCCATTGCGGCGTGCGTCGGCCATATCTACCCGGTTTTCTTCCGTTTTAAAGGCGGCAAAGGCGTGGCCACCGCTTTCGGTGCCATTGCACCTATCGGCTGGGACTTAACCGGCCTGATGACCGGCACATGGCTTCTGACCGTACTGCTCAGCGGATACTCTTCGCTGGGCGCGATTGTCAGTGCGCTCATCGCACCTTTCTACGTCTGGTGGTTTAAACCTGAATTCACATTCCCGGTCGCCATGCTTTCCTGCCTGATTTTATTGCGTCATCACGACAATATTCAGCGTTTGTGGCGCGGTCAGGAAGGGAAAATCTGGGATAAGCTGAAGAAAAAGCGTAAAGCCGCGAAAGAAGATAAGTCCGAATAACCGCTACATTCCAGACATAAAAAACGACCTCATGAGGGTCGTTTTTTTATTATTTTTTTAGCTCATCCAGCCTGACAGAGCGGGAGCGAGACAAGACGTCAGGAGACCTGAAAGCGCAGCATACTCAAGTATGTGAGCATTTCGGGTCGACGCAGCAACGCAGTCGCAGCCCCGCTCAGACTGGCGGCAACTCAGCCAGCGGCCAGCGCGGGCGTACGGTCACCCCTAAGTCCGGCGTTGCACCCGTTTTCAGGCGCACCATACCCGCATAAGCGATCATCGCACCGTTATCGGTACAAAATTCAGGGCGAGCATAGAATACTTCGCCTCCACGCTTAGTCATCATTTCGGCTAATTTCACGCGCAACGTACGGTTTGCGCTGACACCACCGGCCATGACCAGGCGTTTAAAACCGGTCTGATCCAGTGCGCGTTTACACTTAATGGCCAGCGTATCCACCACGGCATCTTCAAATGCGCGGGCAATATCGGCATGGGTTTGGGCATCGCCGTCATTACCGCGGATCGTATTGGCGGCAAATGTTTTCAGGCCGGAAAAACTGAAATCCAGCCCCGGACGGTCGGTCATCGGACGCGGGAACGTAAATCGCCCGGCAACACCTTGCGCCGCCATTTTCGACAGCAACGGGCCGCCAGGATAATCCAGCCCTAATAATTTGGCTGTTTTATCAAATGCTTCGCCTGCGGCGTCGTCGATGGACTCACCGAGCAGGGTATATTCACCGATGCCCGTCACGCTGATTAACTGCGTGTGGCCACCAGAAACCAGCAAGGCGACAAACGGAAAATCAGGCGGATTATCTTCCAGCATTGGGGCCAGCAAATGGCCTTCCATATGATGAACAGGCACCGCCGGCACATTCCAGGCAAACGCCAGAGAACGCCCGATGGTTGCGCCGACCAGCAACGCACCGACAAGCCCCGGACCGGCGGTATACGCCACGCCATCGATATCCTGAGCGGTCAGCCCGGCCTCTTTCAGCGCAGCCTGAATAAGCGGTACTGTTTTACGTACATGGTCACGCGAGGCCAGTTCAGGCACAACACCGCCGTAATCTGCATGCAGTTTTACCTGACTATACAGTTGGTTGGCTAACAGACCGGCTTCGCTGTCATAAACTGCAATTCCGGTTTCATCGCAGGACGTTTCTATACCCAGTACTCGCATCACTCTTTCCGTCATAGTTTCGCGCTAACTCGCGGCGCGCAGTTTAGCACACAAGCCCCGACCAGTGCTGCACTGGTGTAGGAATTCCTCACGCGGCCGGCAATTAATGTCGAGCAATTTGGATTGATTGGTATATAATCGCCGCCCGACGCAAAAGCGAGCGCACTATGTTGCAGAAGGGTTGCAAAAGGCGCCCGCTTCAATTTGCCGTTGTGCTTTACAAGACGACGCGAATTGGAGTAAAATTCCGCACCATTTTGAAATGTGCTGGTACAACATCAGCAAACAAACCGATTTTATCGAGGTGAGAGGCACATGCCTGTAATTAAAGTACGTGAAAACGAGCCGTTCGACGTAGCTCTGCGTCGCTTCAAGCGTTCCTGCGAAAAAGCAGGTGTTCTGGCAGAAGTTCGTCGTCGTGAATTCTATGAAAAACCGACTACCGAACGTAAACGCGCTAAAGCATCTGCAGTAAAACGCCACGCCAAGAAACTGGCTCGCGAAAACGCACGCCGCACTCGTCTGTATTAATCTTCGGGGGCAACCCCAAATCGCGTGATTTGCAATATTAAGAACGCGCAGACTGCGTAGTAGCATACGAAGGCCGTGCTTTCCGAAAGGAATGCGCGGCTTGTTCTCGTTTATAGGCTAGTGAGTAAGGGGCTTATGGCTGGGAGAATTCCGCGCGTATTTATCAATGACTTGCTGGCTCGTATCGATATCGTCGATTTGATCGACGCTCGTGTAAAGCTCAAGAAACAGGGTAAAAATTATCACGCGTGCTGCCCTTTCCACCATGAGAAAACACCCTCATTTACCGTAAATGGCGATAAGCAGTTTTATCACTGTTTCGGCTGTGGTGCCCACGGCAATGCCGTCGATTTCCTGATGAACTATGACAGACTTGAGTTTGTCGAAAGCATTGAGGAACTGGCGACAATGCAAGGTTTGGAAGTGCCGTATGAAGCAGGCACTGGCCCGACTCAGATGGAGCGTCATCAGCGTCAAAGCCTCTACCAGCTGATGGCACCGCTTAGCGAGTTCTATCAGCAATCACTTAAACAACCGGCGGGTGCACCGGCCAGAGACTATCTTGCCCGGCGCGGTTTAAGTGAAGACGTCATCAATCATTTTGCCATCGGTTTCGCCCCACCGGGCTGGGACAACGTGTTAAAGCGTTTCGGTAAGAATGCCGATGATAAAGCGTCTCTGATCGACGCCGGTATGTTGGTCACCAATGACAACGGACGCAGCTATGATCGTTTTCGTGAACGGGTGATGTTCCCGATACGCGACAAACGTGGCCGTGTGATTGCATTTGGTGGCAGGGTTTTGGGCAACGATACGCCGAAATACCTGAACTCACCGGAAACCGAGATTTTCCATAAAGGCCGCCAGTTGTACGGCCTGTATGAAGCACAGCTGAAAGCCCCTTCTCCGGCACGTTTGCTGGTCGTTGAAGGGTATATGGACGTCGTCGCACTGGCGCAGTTCGGCATCGATTATGCCGTTGCGTCTCTGGGAACCTCCACGACGGCGGACCACATTCAGCTGATGTTCCGCAGCACGGATAACATCGTTTGTTGTTATGACGGTGACCGCGCGGGGCGTGAAGCCGCGTGGCGCGCACTGGAAACGGCATTGCCGTATCTCAACGATGGCCGTCAGCTGCGTTTTATGTTTTTACCCGACGGCGAAGATCCGGACACGCTGGTGCGTAAAGAAGGCAAAGATGCGTTTGAACAAAGGATGGAACAGGCAATGCCGCTTTCCACTTTCCTGTTTGATTCGCTGATGCCGCAGGTTGATTTGAGCAGCCCTGACGGGCGGACCAAATTGAGCATGCTGGCATTGCCGCTGATCCGCCAGGTTCCCGGTGAAACGTTACGGATGTATTTGCGTCAGCAGTTAGGGAATAAGCTCGGCATTTTAGATGACAGCCAGTTAGAAAAGCTGATGCCTAAACAGGCAGAAGGGAGCAATGTCTACCAGGCGCCCCAGCTAAAACGCACAACCATGCGTATACTTATAGGGTTACTGGTACAAAACCCACAACTGGCTACACTTATACCCTCGCTGCAAGGTTTGGAGCAAGCGAAGCAACCAGGATTAGATCTGTTCAGCGAGTTAGTGACTACTTGCTTAGCCCAGCCAGGGCTCACAACAGGCCAATTACTGGAACTGTATCGTGACAATAAGTTCTACCAGCAACTTGAAACTCTGGCGACATGGAACCACATGATCGTAGAGGAGATGGTCGAAGAGGAATTTCGTGCCACGCTGGCCAGCCTGTATGACTCTATTTTAGAGCAGCGGCTTGAAACCCTGATAGCAAAAGCCAGGACGCATGGCCTGAGTCCAGAGGAACGTACAGAAGTCAGTTCCCTGAATCAGGTGTTAGCGAGAAAGAGTTAACAAAAACATATAAAGGTAAGGCTTCAGGCGTTACCACAGAAAACACGGCTTAAGTGCCGATATATAGCGGGGCATGGCCCTGCGCAGAGCCGCCCTGGTGGGCCGCGGCACAATAAACGCCCCTAACGTTATTGTTGGCGATGTTACCCGACCGACACCAACCCAAATACTCTGAAGTGTGGATACCGTCTTATGGAGCAAAACCCGCAGTCACAGCTTAAGCTACTTGTCACCCGTGGTAAGGAGCAAGGCTATCTGACCTATGCTGAGGTCAATGACCATCTGCCGGAAGATATCGTCGATTCCGACCAGATCGAAGACATCATCCAGATGATTAACGACATGGGCATCCAGGTACTTGAAGAAGCACCGGACGCCGATGATTTGATGCTGGCCGAAAACCGCCCTGATACCGACGAAGACGCTGCAGAAGCGGCGGCGCAGGTACTTTCCAGCGTTGAATCTGAAATTGGCCGTACCACCGACCCTGTGCGTATGTATATGCGCGAGATGGGTACCGTTGAACTTCTGACCCGTGAAGGCGAAATCGACATCGCCAAACGTATCGAAGACGGTATCAATCAGGTCCAGTGCTCCGTTGCTGAATATCCTGAAGCTATCACTTATTTGTTAGAGCAATATGACCGTGTTGAAGCAGGTGAAGTTCGTCTGTCTGACCTGATCACGGGTTTTGTTGACCCCAACGCCGAAGAAGAAATCGCGCCAACTGCAACTCACGTGGGTTCTGAACTGACCACAGAAGAGCAGAATGATGACGACGAAGATGAAGACGACGATGCTGAAGACGACAACAGCATCGATCCGGAACTGGCTCGCCAGAAGTTCACCGAACTGCGTGAACAGCATGAAGCGACGCGTCTGGTCATCAAGAAAAATGGCCGTAGTCACAAGAGCGCAGCAGAAGAAATCCTGAAACTTTCTGATGTGTTCAAGCAGTTCCGTCTGGTGCCAAAACAGTTTGATTTCCTGGTCAACAGCATGCGTTCCATGATGGATCGCGTTCGTGCTCAGGAACGTCTGATCATGAAAGTGTGCGTTGAACAGTGCAAAATGCCGAAGAAAAACTTCGTCAATCTGTTCGCCGGTAACGAAACCAGTGATACCTGGTTCGATGCAGCTCTGGCGATGGGTAAACCGTGGTCTGAGAAGCTGAAAGAAGTCACCGAAGATGTACAGCGCGGCCTGATGAAACTGCGTCAGATCGAAGAAGAAACTGGCCTGACTATCGAGCAGGTTAAAGATATCAACCGTCGCATGTCGATCGGCGAAGCGAAAGCCCGTCGCGCGAAGAAAGAGATGGTTGAAGCAAACTTACGTCTGGTTATTTCTATCGCCAAAAAATACACCAACCGTGGTCTGCAGTTCCTCGACCTGATCCAGGAAGGTAACATCGGCCTGATGAAAGCCGTTGATAAGTTTGAATATCGCCGTGGTTATAAGTTCTCAACTTATGCGACCTGGTGGATCCGTCAGGCTATCACCCGCTCCATCGCCGACCAGGCGCGTACCATCCGTATCCCGGTACATATGATTGAGACGATTAACAAACTCAACCGTATTTCCCGTCAGATGCTGCAAGAGATGGGCCGCGAACCTACGCCGGAAGAGCTGGCTGAGCGTATGCTGATGCCGGAAGACAAAATCCGTAAAGTGCTGAAAATCGCGAAAGAGCCAATCTCCATGGAAACGCCAATCGGCGACGATGAAGATTCGCATCTGGGTGATTTCATCGAGGACACTACCCTCGAGCTGCCACTGGATTCTGCAACGTCTGAAAGCTTGCGTTCTGCGACGCATGACGTTCTGGCTGGCCTGACCGCACGTGAAGCGAAAGTTCTGCGTATGCGTTTCGGTATCGACATGAACACTGACCACACTCTGGAAGAAGTGGGCAAACAGTTCGACGTTACCCGTGAACGTATCCGTCAGATCGAAGCGAAAGCGTTGCGTAAACTGCGCCACCCAAGCCGCTCCGAAGTGCTGCGCAGCTTCCTGGACGATTAATCGTCCTCAGGCTGTCAGCCATTAAAAAGCCCCGCCTTTCTCTGGAAATGGCGGGGCTTTTTTTTATCCGGATTCACCAGAAATTCAGGGATTCAGCGACGTATACAGCTCACGATATGAAGCGACCAGCTCATCGAGCGTCGCACGGTTCAGCCCGCTGGGATTTGGCAAAACCCAGACCTCTGTCCGGCCAATTTTCAGCGCCTGATGCCCCCAGTTCACTTTGCTGATGCCAAACGCCTTGCTGAAGGCCTGCTTACCCAGAATGGCTAATGCACGCGGCTGATAGCGCAAGATTTTCTCTTTTAGCATCTCACCGCCATCACGCAATTCATCACGGTTTAGCTCGCTGGCTTCAACCGTCGGACGCGCTACAAGCGCCGTGATGCCGCAGCCGAAATCCTGCAACTGCTGCCACTCCTCGGGTGCTAACTGACGCCCGGTAAATCCCGCCTGATGAATGACTTTCCAGAAACGGTTACTGCCATTCGCAAAAGGATAACCCTTGTGGGCGGACGAAAGACCGGGATTAATGCCGCAGAACACAACCTGAAGATCCTCCACGAGGATATCTGTAAGCATATTGTTTTCCTGAGACGTATTTGCTCGAGTTATGGGTAAAAAAGTCTGCGAACACAACATACTAGAACTGTGCACAAAACGCGCATACAAACCGAACACATATAGACCTGTAAGCAAGGTTTACCGTATAATCCCGCACCTCGGCCCTTTAGCTCAGTTGGTTAGAGCACGCGACTCATAATCGCTTGGTCGCTGGTTCAAGTCCAGCAAGGGCCACCAAATTAAACAAGGACTTGCGTCAAAAACGTGAGTCCTTTGTTTTTTTAAAGTATAAACCGGAGATTTTTTGCACGGATAATCAGAGTGCTTACCGGTTGTTGACTGCAATAAAACCTATCCACTCTTCTGACCGATTACAGTGAGAGTGATCAGTACTCATCTTCTCCCCATTCCATTTTTCCAGCTTTATCCGCTGCTTTGATATCTTTCATCTGACCTTCGAGAATATCGAGACACGCTGCTCCGCTCTTTCCTGTTCCTGCTAACTGCGCGTGTGCGCTGGTGTAATAGCGCTCAATCATTTTTTCCGTGGGTTCTATAAATGGCATTCCACAGACAAAGTTAATATTATGCGGCGTAACCTGCTTTAAAGTTGCTGGCGTATTAACTGTCAGCGCCAGCGCCAATGCTGTATCGATGCCTTCCTGAAATGCAGCGGCACCTAAAAACGGTTCCTGAGTTAATTCAGGATAAAGAGATATGTATTCGGTATCTCCGCGTGTAATTTTATTCTGAATCTCCTCATAGTCACGACTCGTTAAGGCGGCAGCGTCATTATGAGCAATAGCAAATATGACTCGTTCATGCAGACTATCCGACGACGTCTGGCAATATCCAATCTGTGGCAAAAGACTGGCAATTAACGTTAGCGTTATTTTCCTCATCATTTAACCTTCAACGTACGATCACCACTTGCCCAGATTTCTCGACGGACGGATGGCGCGATCACAACACAGCCTTCCGATGCCTCGCCCGGATGTTGACGACTATCTCCGTGCATTTCAAAGTCACCCCGCCCGAACATGGAATTCGAACTATTTGGATTCAGGCGCATAGCATAAGCGCCGGTGACATGTGAATTAAACGGCGCCGAGATGGTGTAACTGCCGGAGGGAAGTGGAGCGGCATCAGGACTTCCATGCGGGGCGTGTATAGCTTCCGTTTCAGGATGATTTTTGTAGCGCCCCTTGCCAGAATAACCGGTCGTTTTCACCGTGCCGTTATGCGTTAACGTTCTGCTTGCGCGGTCATATTCCCATGCCATCTTAAGCTCCTTTCCTTTCATTCCACGAATCAGAGTGAATGATATTACCGTCAACGTACCGCCACGTTATTCTTTCATATACGAATTCTACACACTCCATATGGCCTTTTTTTTCAAAGAGAGGGGCTTTGATATCCAACATTACTGGCATAATGGAAGTCACGCGCACACCTTCTAAAAGCGTATTAAAATATTCGACTTCCTGACCGGAATCGTTAATCGAATAGAACTTGAATTCGGCATTTTTCAATCGCAGCCCGGTGGTTAATGCCTTATATAAATACGGGCTGGAATCGTCAATTTCCTTCTCAAAATAATAACTAGTATGAATTCGTGTACCGGTTATTTTTCCTGTTTGGCGATCCGTCGGTAACACAACATTATGCTGAATTTCCGTTACTTCAATACTCCCTTCCCGCCCCCTGACGTCTACGCCACCACGAATCACAGCACCACCATCATCTTTGAGCCATAAATAAATGGGTATAGCCATTCTTAACACCTGCTGTGAGTTATTGAGTTGTGCAAACATACGCCTGCTGAAATGTTCATCAGCATGCAAGTTCAAAAAATTGAAATTTTCAGATGTTTGTTAGCGAATTAAGCATCTTGCATAGGAACAAAAATCAGATTCAAAGAAGCTAAGCGAGAAACCATAACTCCCTTCTTAACCAGACCTTTACCCTCATTCTCCCCTCCCGCGATTGACCCGGCCTCGCTCAAATATAATAATGAGAACCATTAACATTAAAGATTAGGGAATGGATCCAATGACTAGCGCTGGTTTTCGCATTTTTGCAGGGATTGCCGGGCTGTTTTTATCACTGATTTTCACCACTCACGCCTTTGCGGAAGGCTGGCCTCGCGAGATAAAAACTTCTCATGGCATCCTCACATTGCAGCAACCTCCGCAGCGAATTGTGTCCACCAGCGTGACGGTCACAGGGACATTGCTGGCCATCAACGCGCCCGTAATTGCCAGCGGGGCTTCCGGGCCAAACAGCCGATTTGCCGATCAGCAGGGCTTCTTCCGCCAGTGGGGAGATATCGCGAAACAGCGCGGAGTTGAACGTCTGTACATCGGCGAACCGAATGCCGAAGCCATTGCCGGTCAGGCTCCGGACTTAATTATTATTGCGGCCACCGGCGGTGATTCCGCCCTGAAGCTTTATGATCAGCTCTCCGCGATTGCGCCGGTCATGGTGGTTAATTATGACGACAAAAGCTGGCAGGATCTGGCCAAGGAATTAGGTCAGGCAACCGGCAAGGAAGCCGATGCTGCTGCCGTTATTGCCCGGTTTGAGGCCCGCGAAGCTGCATTAAAAAAAGACATAAAACTGCCACCGCAGCCTGTTTCTGCGCTGGTTTACAGCGCCGATGGCAAAACAGCAAATCTCTGGACCCCCGCCTCACCGCAGGGACAGTTGCTGCAAGAGTTAGGGTTTAAATTAGCCTTGGTGCCTTTGAACATTGCCGCCAGCCTGAGTCAGGGCAAACGTCATGACATCATTCAGCTTTCCGGCGAGAAAATGCCTGACGCGCTAAACGGTCAGACCCTGCTGCTGTTCTCTGCCAGTCAAACCGACGCTGAGCGTCTGCTGACCAATCCGTTCCTCGCGAAATTACCCGCAGTAGAAGGTAAGCGCGTTTATGCGATGGGCGATGATACTTTCAGGCTGGATTATTACAGCGCCAGCAATATGCTGACGCAGCTTGAAACCCTGTTCACCGCCCGCTGATGCCTCGTCGTATGCACGCAACTCCTGCGCCTCGCGTTTCATCGCCGGGGCAATTTCCGCGACAGGTCACCGGAATACTGTTTGCCGTGCTGCTGCTTGTTCTGATGATGGCGCTGAGTCTGTTGCTGGGCGGGAAATCCCTTTCTTTCAGCACCGTGATTTCAGCACTCAACGGGCACTGCACCGGTGCTGACTGCGTGATCGTGACCGACGCCCGGCTGCCGAGAACGCTGGCAGGTTTACTGGCGGGAATGGCGCTCGGATTATCAGGCGCGCTGATGCAAATCCTGACCCGCAATCCGCTGGCCGACCCCGGTATTCTTGGCGTTAACGCCGGTGCCGGGTTTGCGGTCGTTCTCGGAATTGCCTTCTTTGGTGTCACCGATGTCAGCGGTTATCTGTGGTTCTCGTTTGCCGGAGCTTTATCAGCGACGTTGCTGGTCGCCATGATTGGTGCACTCGGGCGCGGAAGGCTTGACCCTGTTCGTCTCACACTGGCAGGCGTTGCGCTGGCGGCCGTTCTGGAAGGATTCTCGTCGGGGATTTCCCTGCTGAATCCGCAGGTTTACGATCAGCTTCGCTTCTGGCAGGCCGGTTCGCTGGATATCCGCAACATGGCGGTGATCCGCACCGTCACACCGCCGATCCTTTTCGCCATTTTCCTCAGCTTGCTGATGACCCGTTCCCTGAATAATCTGACAATGGGCAGTGAACTGGCGACCGCGCTGGGCACTAAAATCATCACGACCCAGCTGCTGGGATTACTGGCCATCACGCTGTTATGCGGTAGCGCGACAGCAGCCGTCGGCCCTGTCGCATTTGTGGGGCTGATGGTGCCGCATATGGCGCGCTGGATTTGCCGTGCGGATCCCCGCTGGCTGTTGCCGTGGACGCTGATCCTCACGCCGACGCTGTTGCTTGCGGCAGATATCGCCGGACGGCTACTGGTCGCCGGTGAGTTGCGGGTTTCAGTCGTCGTCGCCTTTATCGGCGCGCCGGTGCTTATTTTTCTGGTTCGCCGCCCCGGCGGATTGCGCAGAGGTTAGCCATGAGCCAGATATTATCTGAATCCCGCACGCTGAAAAAAAACACGCTAATTTCGCGGCCATTTCTGACAGCGCTGGGGTTAGCTTTATGCACACTCTTACTGGCGATATTTGCGCTGGGCAGCGGCACGCTGGCGCTGAAACCGGCTCAGGTTGTCAGCGCCCTTCTGGGCGATGGCCCAAAAAATCTGCATATTATTGTGACTCAGTGGCGTCTGCCGCGCGTGGTGATGGCACTGATCACCGGCGCGGCACTGGGCGTCAGCGGCGC
Organism: Rahnella sp. ChDrAdgB13; assembly: GCF_017655185.1. Classification (NCBI taxonomy): domain Bacteria; kingdom Pseudomonadati; phylum Pseudomonadota; class Gammaproteobacteria; order Enterobacterales; family Yersiniaceae; genus Rahnella; species Rahnella sp. ChDrAdgB13. Next base: position 39,071 of record NZ_JAEMGT010000034.1, read on the forward strand.
GATTTTCCAGTCGCTGCTGCGAAATCCGCTGGGCAGCCCGGACGTCATCGGTTTTAACACCGGCGCCTACAGCGGCGTTCTGCTGGCCATCGTGCTATTCAACGCCAGCGAGGCTGAAACCATGATCGGCGCCATGGCCGGAGGCATCGTCAGTGCGCTGCTGGTTTATGCGCTGGCATGGCGTCAGGGCGTCGAAACCTTCCGCCTGATTATCGTCGGTATCGGTGTGCGTGCACTGCTGATTGCGGGCAATACCTGGCTGATTATCAACGCCTCGCTTGAGTCTGCGCTCACCGCCGGGTTATGGCATGCGGGTTCGCTCAACGGAATTACATGGGAAAAAAGCCTGCCGGTGATCGCCCTGATTGTCTTGGCTCTGTTCCTCGCCCGGCTGCTTTCCTCGCGAATGCGTTTGCTGGAAATGGGTGACGATACCGCGTGCGCGCTGGGTGTCCCGGTGGAACGTTCACGCCTGCTGCTGATGCTGGCGGGTGTGGCATTAACCGCCGCCGCGACGGCGCTGGCCGGACCCATTTCCTTTATCGCGCTGGTGGCACCACAGATTTCCCGACGCCTGTGCGCCAGCCAGCAGCACGCGTTATTTTTTGCCGCGCTGACCGGCGCACTGCTGCTGCTCGCCGCAGACGTCGCGGCGCAACGTCTCTTCCTCCCTTATCAACTGCCCGTCGGCGTGCTCACCGTCAGTCTCGGCGGTATTTATCTGATTGGTTTGCTCATCCGGGAGTCCCGCCGCTCATGAAGACTGAATATTTTTCACCGCTGTATGCGCAGAACCTGACGCTCGGTTACGACAAAAAAGTCATTGCGCGGGATTTATCGGTGTCGATCCCGGAAGGAAAACTAACGGTGATTATCGGGCCTAACGCCTGCGGAAAATCGACGTTATTACGTACGCTGAGCCGCCTGATGCAGCCGCAGTCCGGCACGGTTTTTCTCGACGGAAAACTGATTGGCGATTACGGCACGAAAGACGTGGCAAAAAGGCTGGGCTTATTACCGCAAAGTTCGACCGCGCCGGGTGATATCACGGTGGCCGATCTGGTCGGTCGCGGGCGCTATCCGCACCAGAATCTGTTCAGCCGCTGGAATGCGCTGGACACGCAGGCAGTCGATGACGCGATGCGGGCAACCGGAGTTTATGAACTGGCGGAAAGCACAGTAAATTCACTGTCCGGCGGGCAGCGGCAGCGGGTGTGGATTGCCATGGTGCTGGCGCAGCAAACGCCGCTATTGCTTTTGGACGAGCCGACGACCTGGCTGGATATCGCTCATCAGATTGATTTGATGGAATTGATGTGTCGCCTGAATCAGGAAAATGGCCGGACGCTGGTCGTCGTGCTGCACGATCTGAATCAGGCCTGCCGCTACGCCGGGCATCTTATCGCCATGCGCGACGGAAAAATCCTCGCAGAAGGCGCGCCTGCCGATATCGTGACGCCGGAACTGATTGAGCAGGTTTTCGGATTGCGTTGCTCAATCATCGACTGCCCGGTGTCACATACGCCGTTAATTATTCCGCTCGGCAATTTAGCCGTTTGACGGAGGATCTCCGGCGGCCCACCGCGTCTCATCCCACAGACTGCACAGGCCGTCGAGCAAACCGCCGCGCCACCACAGCGCGTCGTGCCCGCCTTCCAGCACCCGGTAACGCACCTGATTGGGGGTCGGTTTGAGCAGCGCCTCCATCTGATTATTCACGTCATAAATCAGCTTTTCGTTTCTGCCGGCTTCCATAAAGATTTTCAAATGGCTGCGTTCCCCCAGCCCTTTTTCAACCTGCGACAGGATGCTTTCCGCTTCTTGCTGATCATCACGGGCTTGCTGACGATGGCGGCGCGGCCACCAGAAAGACCCCGACTGACTCAGCACGCACCCGAAACGTTCAGGCCAGTGCAAACCGGCATACAGCGACGAAAGGCCACCAAAACTCTGCCCCGCGACCACCGTTTTTTGCGCGTTATCGCTGTGCGCGGCCCGTTTTTTCACCTGCGGCAATAACTCGTCCTGCACCGCCAGCCAGAACTCCGGATTGCAGGTCAGCTCGCGGCTGCGGGTTTGAATATCAATAACATCGATCAGCACATACACCGCGTCGGGCAGCGCCCCTTCGCGCGTGAGCTGCGTCAGTGGCTGCCAGACGGGCATCTGTTTCGCCCAAAACTGGCCGTCGAGCAGGATCGCCAGCGGGCGCAAGGCAGGCTCCTGGCTTTCGCCGGTGGTAAACACCCAGACGTTTCGCATATTCCCCAGACGCGCACTTTTCCAGCGGAATGTTTGTAACGCCGCCGGAGCTTGCGGCGCTTTCGGGCCATCAAGATCAAACTTTTCCCAGGCGGGCTGTGGCAACGCTTCCGGCATATGCAGGCCGGACAACGCATGGGATTTTGCACCGGGCCACGGGCGATGCGGATTCAGCGGATCGTGCGTCGCGTGGCGGAAGAGGTTTTTCCACCATTCACGCGCGGCAAGCATGCTCTGATAATCATCGTTATTTTGCGGAAATTCAGCGCCGGATTCGGTACGTGGGATCAGGCTGTAGCTTCCGCGCCAGTCCGCACGCAATTCGGTCTGCCAGTGCCAGACATCCGTTCCGGCCAGCCGCTGCAAACTCTGCGGCGGCGACGACTGATGGTGATCGGTGATGCCGTTGATGTTGATCCAGACACGCTGGGTCTCCGACGTCGTTTCGTTGCCCTGCGGATCCCGCCAGAAGAACGTCACACGATAAAAACCTTCGCGCGAAGGTTCCGTCCACGGCGTTCCCCGCGCAGCAATTTCATTCCACCACGCGGCACTTCCAGCCAGAGGTTCCAACAACATGGCCTGAGCCGCAGGTTTTTGCGGATGCTGATATTTCATCATTTTTTACGCTTTACAGCCTTCTGGCAGACAAGAAAAAACATTCCCGGTATGGCGCTTTACACTTTCCCTACAAATTAGGAATGGGAATCTAATTGATAATTGTTTTTATTTGCAATAGTGTGTTACCGCCCGTAACGCGGGTCAACAAAAACTACACACACAACAGGCCATCCTCCTGTTCAATCTCGCTATTTTTCAGGAAAGGATGGAATTTCAGGGCAGAATCCGACATGAAAAGCAGGCTACCACACTATTCGCTGGCAACCTTAATCGGGCTGGGATCAGCGCTTACTTTCCCCGTCAGCGCAGCAGAAACCTCCGCAACAACCGCAACAGAAACCGGGACTACGGCCGCTGAAACGCCGAAAAAAACCGAAGACACGCTGGTCGTCACCGCTGCACAGCAAAATCTTCAGGCTCCGGGTGTTTCCACCATTACGTCTGATGAAATCCAAAAACGCCCACCGGCACGCGACATCAACGAACTGATCCGCACCATGCCCGGCGTAAACCTGACCGGTAACTCCACCAGCGGACAGCGCGGGAACAACCGCCAGATTGATATCCGCGGCATGGGCCCGGAAAACACCCTGATCCTGATCGACGGTTTACCGGTGAACAGCCGTAACTCCGTGCGTCAGGGCTGGCGCGGCGAGCGTGATACCCGCGGCGATACCAGCTGGGTTCCGCCAGATATGATTGATCGCATCGAAGTGATCCGCGGCCCGGCGGCCGCGCGTTATGGCAACGGTGCGGCGGGCGGCGTGGTGAATATCATCACCAAAAAAGACACCAGCGAATGGCACGGCTCATGGAATACCTACATGAACGCGCCACAGCATAAAGAAGAAGGTTCAACGAAACGCACCGATTTCAGCCTGTCCGGCCCGCTCAGCGACCAGTTCAGTTTCCGTCTGTTTGGCGGCTACAGCAAAACACAGGCTGATTCGCAGTATATCAACGACGGCCATCAGTCCGAACGCACCGGCACCTATGCCGACACCGTTCCGGCCGGTCGCGAAGGCGTCATCAATAAAAATATCGACGCCATGCTGCACTGGGATTTCGCCCGCATGCAGTCACTTGAGTTTGAGGTGTCCAACAGCCGTCAGGGCAACCTGTACGCCGGTGACACGCAAAACACCAATACCAGTGCGCTGGTTAAAAGTATGTACGGCAAAGAGACCAACCGTATTTACCGCCAGTCCTACGCCCTGACGTACAAAGGCGCATGGGACAACGGCGTTTCCACCACCAACTATGTGCAGTACGAAAAAACCCGTAACTCACGCATGGATGAAGGTCTGGCGGGCGGCACGGAGGGGATCTTCTCTGACGACAGCTTCAACACCATCGCGCTGGGCGACATTCTTGCGCACAGCGAAGTCAGCATTCCGTTTGATTTAGGCGTGCCGCAAACCGCCACGTTGGGCACTGAATGGAACCAGCAAAAGATGAAAGACCCGTCTTCCAACGTTCAGTCTATGCTCGGCGGAGCCATTGACGGTATCGACAGCACCGGTCGCAGCCCGTATTCGCAGGCGGAAATCTTCTCGCTGTTTGCGGAAGATAACATCGAACTGACCGACAGCACGATGCTGGTTCCGGGCCTTCGTTTCGATCATCATTCTATTGTCGGCAATAACTGGAGTCCTTCCCTGAACCTGTCTCAGGAACTGGGCGATGACTTCACGCTGAAAATGGGGATCGCGCGTGCCTACAAAGCGCCAAGCCTGTATCAGACCAACCCGAACTACGTGCTTTACAGTAAAGGCCAGGGTTGTGCCGCCAGCGGCGGTGGCTGTTATCTGGTAGGGAATAAAGATCTCGATGCAGAAACCAGCATCAACAAAGAGATCGGTCTTGAGTTCCACCGCAACGGCTATCAGGCAGGCGTGACGTACTTCCGTAACGATTACCGCAACAAAATCGAGGCGGGTTATCTGCCAACCGGCACATCAACGACGGGCACCACCGACGTTTATAAATGGCAAAACGTTCCTAAAGCCGTCGTTCAGGGTCTGGAAGGGACGTTGAATATTCCGGTCACCAGTACCATTTCCTGGAATAACAACGGGACTTACATGATTGAAAGTAAAAACAAAGAGACCGGCGATTATCTGTCGATCATCCCTGAATTTACGATCAACTCCACGCTGAGCTGGCAGGCAACGGAAGATTTCTCCGTGCAGTCCACCCTGACCTGGTATGGCCGTCAGAAGCCGAAAAAATACAACTACAAAGGTGAAGCCGTAACCGGAAGTGAGAAGAATGAAGTCAGCCCGTATTCAGTGGTCGGCCTGAGCGGCACCTACGTTGCGACTAAAAATGTCAGCATAACCGCCGGTATTGATAACGTGTTCGACAAGCGTCAGTTCCGCGCGGGTAATGCCCAGACCGTGGGTAACGCCACCACTAACGCCTATATGTACGGCGCGGGTGCAGCAACCTACAACGAACCGGGCCGGACTTTCTACATGAGCCTGAACACGCACTTCTAAGCTCAGCCTCTGACCTGTAAAAAAGCCACCTGCAAAGGTGGCTATATTGTTTCTGCAACGGACTTTCAGGTTACAGCACGCCCTGCGCCTGCATGGCATCCGCGACTTTCACGAAACCGGCGATATTGGCGCCGCGCACATACTGCGTCTGCTTGCCTTCACCGCCATACTCCACGCATGAATGATGAATATCGAGCATGATGTGACGTAAGCGTGCGTCCACTTCTTCAGCTTTCCAGCTCAGACGCGCGGCGTTTTGTGCCATCTCCAGCCCGGACGTCGCCACGCCACCAGCATTGGCCGCTTTACCCGGCGCGAACAACACGCCCGCTTCAACGAACAGGTCAGTGGCTTCAATGGTCGTCGGCATATTTGCGCCTTCCGCCACGGCTTTTACGCCGTTGCCGATCAGCACCCGGGCCGCTTCCACGCCCAGCTCATTTTGGGTAGCGCACGGCAGCGCGATGTCTACCGGCACATTCCACGGCTGCTGGCCTTCCAGGTATTTCAGTCCCAGTTTTTTCGCATAGTCAGCGACACGTCCGTCACGGCTGGCTTTAATTTCCGCCAGCAGCGCCAGTTTTTCCGGCGTGAAACCGGCTTCATCGACCACGATGCCGTTTGAATCTGACGCCGTAATCACGCGCGCGCCCAGCGACATGGCTTTTTCAATTGCATATTGCGCCACGTTACCCGAGCCGGACACCGCCACGCGCATGCCTTCAAAATCCAGACCGTGACGTTTAAGCATGGATTCGGTGAAATAAATCAGGCCATAACCGGTGGCTTCCGGGCGGATCAGACTGCCGCCAAACGACAGGCCTTTACCGGTGAACACGCTCGCAGTGTTGTTGGAGAGTTTTTTCATCATCCCCGCCATATAACCGACTTCACGCCCACCGACGCCGATATCGCCCGCCGGTACGTCAGTGTCCGGGCCCAGATGGCGATAAAGTTCCAGCATCAGCGCCTGACAGAAGCGCATGATTTCGCCTTCGCTTTTACCTTTCGGATTGAAATCACTGCCGCCTTTCCCGCCGCCCATTGGCAGCGTGGTCAGCGCATTTTTAAACGTCTGTTCAAAACCGAGGAATTTCAGAATTGATAAATTGACCGACGGGTGGAAACGCATGCCACCTTTATACGGGCCGATGGCCGAGCTGAACTGCACGCGCCAGCCGCGATTTACCTGTACCTGATTTTTGTCATCAACCCACGCAATGCGGAACTGAATCACGCGCTCCGGTTCCACCAGACGTTCTAATAAAGAAGAACGCCGGTATTGAGGATTTTGTTCGAGGAACGGCCAGAGCGTGGTCATGACTTCACGAACGGCCTGAGAAAACTCGACCTGATGCGGGTCGCGTTGCTGAACTGAGGATAAGAACTGTTCGAGGGAATGAATTTGATCCATGAGGGTAAAACTCCGTTTCGTAAGTGATGTTGTCTTTGTTATTTGCTGCTTATTTTTTGACTATGCATCGACTGACAAGCGGACATCAAGTGATTTATTTACCCGATAAAAACCCTAGGATTTACGGCCTTCCAGCTTAAGTAATAATGCTTTGTTATCCAGACCACCCGCAAAACCGGTGAGTTTTCCGGACGCACCAATCACGCGATGGCACGGCGCGACAATGGAAATCGGGTTGCGGCCATTGGCGGCACCCACAGCACGAACGGCTTTCGGGCGGCCAATACGTCGGGCGATATCGCTGTAGCTACGCGTTTCACCAAAGGGAATTTCCAGCAGCGCCGCCCAGACTTCTTTCTGAAACTCGGTGCCGGTGAAATCAAGATCCAGCTCAAAGCGCGTGCGTTTACCGGCAAAATATTCATTCAGCTGTTGTTCGGTTTTCAGCAAAATGGGAAACGTCGGGTCTTCCATCATTTCGCCCAGTTTCACCCGGCCATCGATTTCGCATTCCCACAAGATAGCTGTCAGCTTGTCGCCTTTTGCCGCCAGTGTGAGTAATCCGACCGGTGATTCTACCCGCTTAAATCTGTATTCCATTTGTGCTTTCCTCAGCCTGTTATACGCTGTCCACTTTACCGGAAAGCCGCGAAACAGACCAAGAGGCAAAACAGGGATTTGCGGGATGTCTTCCAGAGAATCTTCGAAAAATGAAAGCGTTACATTGTTGAATGTAACGCTTCAGGGGTAGGGATATTGCCGGAGAGAAATGCGGTTATTTCAGGCCCATTTGTTCGCGCAGCTCGGCTTTTGCGGCGTCAAATTCAGCTTTGAATTCAGGCTCTTCAGAAATTCTCTGCGCAATCAGCGCGGCACCGGTACGGCTCATCACGGTATCAGAACGGTAGTGGAAACCTGCCACCAGGCGATTTTCGGCATAACCGGCGGCGCGGGTGAACAGCGCATTACGTTTTTCCGGCACCATTTCGCCCAGCACGGTCGCCATCAGGTAACCAATAGTGGAGTGCCCGGACGGCCATGAACCGGATTTGGATTTTTTAAGCAGCGGATGAATCTGCTCATCCAGCATATACGGGCGCGGGCGGTTAAACGCTTTCTTGGCGTGATCGTCCACCACGTCTTCCGTCGCGACGACGCGGTCAAACAGCGCGGCGGTTTTCGGCAGTTTTTCGGCTGTAAAATCAGGGCCCATCACATCGGCATAACGCCAGACGTTTTCTTCTGCATCGGCAATCGCCGCTTTTTCCTGTTCCGGCGTACGGGTCGCCTGAATTTCCAGTAATTCTTTCAGCTCGGCTTTGGTCTGAGCGGAATCATCAGCCGGTGGCGCAGGCAAATACTTCGTCAGATCAAGCTGTTCAGAAGTGATGAACGGCTTTGCTTCGTCAGCAGCCTGAACAACAAACGTCGAACCCAGAGTGAAAAGCAGTAAAGCGACAAGTGACTTACGCACGGTGAAACTCCTGATATTTTTTGAATATCAGGAGAATAGAGAAGGAATATGACGGTTAAATGACAAATTCAGCCCAGCAGGCCGAGTTTTCCGGTCAGCTTTCTGACGACTTTCTTTTTCCCCGCCAGCGCGATCCCCAGCAGCACTAAATCACCGGTTGGCACGATGGCGACCGCTTCACGAAACGCCGCATAGTCAGTGGTCTGCTGACCTTCGACTGGGAAAATAATGCCGTCCATATCATCGTCATTAAGCAGATGCTGATGCAGTTGCGTCAGTTGCTCCGCATCGGCCACTAACACGCTGATACCGATCGGGATCAGCCCCGGATGTTCACGGTTATCGGCATCAATCAGCGGCGCGCCCACCAGCGCCGGATGGCGTTGTCCGAGCGTCAGCGCCAGTACAGCGACGGCATTAGCGGCATGTCCGGCGGTGAGTTGCTGGTTGATGACAATCACGCAGCGCTCTGGCGGCAAAGGTAAAATAGTGGCAGGCGTATTCATTATGACAGGCTCCGTTTCAGTTGAAATCTGAGCTTAACCTGTCACTTTTTCTCAATCTGGAAGATTTGTGCACAGACGCCGGTAATGTGCTGGCGTGAGCTGATAAGCACGGCGGAACCAGCGCCCGAGATGGCTCTGATCGGCAAACCCTAAATCTGCTGCGACGGTGGCCGGCGTGTGTCCGAGCGCCAGCCCCTCCCGCGCACGGGTGAGTTTCAGCTGAATAAGATACGCATGCGGCGGCAATCCGAATTCGGCTTTAAACGCACGGCTGACCACAAAACGGCTTTCACCGGTCGCCGCCGCCAGTTGCTCAAGGCCGATATCCTCGTGCAAATGCGCGTGCAGATATTCCCGCGCCTGATGCGCCACACGTGACCACGGCGCTTCGCCCTCCGGACGCGGTGGCTGCCAGGTGAGATGCCCGCCCAGCGCACTGAGCAATCCGTCGAGCGCAGTCTGGCGGACGATACGCAAGTCTTTGCAATGCAGCGCCTGAAACGCCAGTGACGTCGCCTGTGCCAGTTGCGGATCCTCCGCTAAGGTATTTTCGAAACTCGGGTCACCTGCAGAAGAAAGGGAATCGCGTCGTGCTGCCAGTTCGCGGCCCAGCCATTGCGGGTCGAGATACAACATGTGGTACGTAAAACCACCGGGCTGCACCGCATCGCCGTCGTGAATTTCGCCCGGCTCGAGCATAAACACTTTACCCGGCAGGCTCTGATGTTTCTGACGACGGCAGCTGAATTGCTGTAATCCGTATTGGGTAACGCCGACTAAATAGCTGTCGTGCCAGTGAGGATCGTACGCATGGCCTTCGAAATGGGCGTGGATCGTCTCGATCCCGCTGTCTTTATCTTTCGATAAATCGACCCAGTTTGCAGACGCCATAGATCCCCCGCCGAATGAATTAACAACAGGGTAACAAATAGAAGGGAGAAAAAGAAATGAGGATAGTGTGGTATGGCACGGTGTGCTCCCTCCCCTGCGAAGGAGAGGGTTGGGGTAGAGTATTAAGTTCAAAATCAAGAATTTAAAATGTCTTTAAACAAAGTGTTAGCCCTTAAACCTCACTCCCAACCTCCCCCTTCGCAGGAGGAGGAGCTAAGAAAACTTAGTGTTTCACGCTTTCGATAAAGGTTTTACGGGCAGTTTTCGAACCCAGACGTTCGGCTTCATCGAGCAGTTTCAGGGCTTTATCAACGTCTCCGGCTTTCACTGCTTTCTTAATCGCGTCGTTAAAGTAGGTTTCTGAATCGCTGAGCATCGGCTCAGTGGGTTTTGCCGGAGCAGCCGCAGGTGCCGGAGCTTGTGTGCTGCCGACCACCACTGGCGCAGCGGCCGCCGGTGCGGATGACGGGAGGAACTGACCAATCATCACGTTACCGGTTTTCTGTTCAGCGGTGACTTTCAGGCTCAGCGTACCGGTTGGGGTGTGACGGGCAATCGGATCCGGGATATCCGGTACGGCGTTACCTACGCCAGCGGCGAAGGCTTTCGCCGGGTTCACCATCTGCGTAGTTTCAGCCAGATCCTGACGGGTGGTGTAAACCAGCAGATAAATTTGTTTCTGGCCCAGTGCAGGCGTCAGTTTCAGCGTGCCTTCCAGACGGTCGCTGGAGACGATGCCTGGTTTCTGATACGGGAAATAGCTGGAAGGATAAAAAGCTGCCGGACGCATCTGCTCATCCAGCACCAGAACATTTGGCGCATACACGGTTTTACCGGTCGCGATACTGGTCAGCGTAATTTCAAGTGAACCCCGGTCGGCAGGCAATGCAAATGCCCCGACGGCACCCTGAATTTGCCCCTGATTAATCTGTGCGCTTGAGGTTCCAAGCGTCACATCCTGCGTCACTGGCGGAACCAGCGGCGTCCATGAAAGGTTGCGTAAGGTCTGGCTGGAAATCGCCGGAGCGGTATTCGCATCATTCTGCGCAGCATTCACGACCGCAGGTGCAGCAGCCAGCAGGCTCAGCGACAGACACAGTGACAGCAGATTCTTTTTCATTATTGTTTCCTTTGAAATCACCATGAAGGCTGGCGGTCATCAGCGGACAACTGCCAGCCAGCACATCTTCTTTACTGCTTGTACTTTTGAAAACTGGCAAAGATTCTCGACGTCATTTGAGTTGCAGGAAGGCGGCAACTGAACTCATCCCCGGGAGCATACACAAGTATGTGACCGGGGTGAGTGAGGGCAGCTAACGCACCTGCGGCTCAAAGGACAAAGAGAATTACCACCAGATTTCCATCTGGGCACCAAATGTCACTTCATCGTCATTACCACGGCTGAAGGTTCTTGTGCTGGTGTCGTTCATCGCTAAGCCATTGTTTGCGCCGCTGTCAGTGTCATAGCCCCATTTTTCATCCCAGTTTGCGTAGGTTGCAAACACGCGGATGGCCGGACGTGACCAGATGCTGTCGCCAGCCTGCCATTGCTGCGCCAGGGTGACTTTGTACTGGCCGTTGCGATCGCCGGTACGCTGCGATTTCACATTGTCGTAACCGACTTCCAGCAAGGTGCTCATGATCGGGGTCCATTTGTACATCGGACGGACACCGACGGTATACCAGGTTGTCCCGTTATTGTTATCGCGGTCAACGTCCTGATACATCGCCACGTACATCAGGCTCCAGGTATCGTTGAAGTCGATGGCACCGTGGTCGAGAACGCGGATCATGCTGCCGTTGTTATCGATAGCGGCACCGTTGGAGTGGCCGTTTGCCGCGCCCTGACCCGGATCGGTCATGGAGTCAGAGGCGTATTGCAGTACGAATTTGTTATAGCCGTTGTAGATGCTTTGCGTGTGTTCCGCAGTTACCAGGAAACCGTCTTTGGTCGCATTGTCTGCGAAGGAATACCCGTCACGCGCATTGGCACGACCGTAATCCACGCCTAACTCCAGCACGCCGCCCGGGTTAGTTTGCAGGCCTGCCAGACGAACGTCGAACACGTCGTTAGACGTTGGCACTTCGTTACGCTGGTCGGCGATATACCCGTAGGAACCGCCGCTTTCGGTGTTACGGGTCGCTGCCAGAGACAATTTACCAAAGCCCAGATCCACATCTTCCAGACCGGCACCAGGACCTGAAATATCCCAGTAGTAGAAGTCGATCATGTGAACGTCATGACGTTGGTAGAAACGCTTACCGGCCCAGATGGTGGAGCCCGGCAGCCATTCGATCAGGTTCTTACCCTTCACGTTTGCTTCGCGGAAAGCCGGATCGGTTGACTCCCAGTCGTTCTGCTGTGATACGGAATACGCTACGTTGGTGTCGAAGTAGAAGCTCTTATCCCCTTCTTTCCACACTTCCTGACCGAGTTTTAACTCCGCATAGGTTTCACACTCGTTACCCAGACGGTATTTACTGTCAGCGCCTGTCGCTTTGAAACATTGCTGTTCTCCGCCGCTGCCCGTCCAGCCAATGCCCGAACGGGCATAACCGGTAAAATCTACTGCCATTGCTTGTGTAGAAAGGATTCCGGCAGCCACTGCCAGCGCCAGGGAAGAACTACGCATTGTAATCATCATTTTCTCCTGTAGGGGATCGCGTGCTTTCAAACACCAGATTCGGGATGTAACCGGCGACATGCAGTTCCGTCCTCGCGGAACAGATGGCAGCGGTGTGGTGGCAACCCGATGGCGAATGTTGCACCTTCTTCTACCAGCACCACGTCGTTCTGGCGGTAAACCAGGTTCTGACGAATTGCCGGAATTTGGATGTGGATCTGTGTTTCATTACCCAGTTGCTCGACGACCTGGACTTCACCGGAAAGCGTCACTTCCGCGACGTCGCTTGGCAGAAGATGTTCAGGACGGATACCCAGTGAAAGGTTGCTGCCGACTTTCACGTCGGTGCCTTCGACAGGCAACCAGACCTGCTGACGGTTTGGCAACTCGACCTGCACGCGTGCAGGTTCAGCGCCGGTGACTTTCACCGGCAGGAAATTCATTTTCGGAGAGCCGATAAAACCGGCGACAAAACGGTTGGCGGGATAGTGATAGAGTTCGAGCGGCTTACCGACCTGCGCGATATGTCCGGCGTCGAGCACCACGATTTTATCGGCCAGCGTCATCGCCTCGACCTGATCGTGCGTCACGTAAATCATGGTGCGTTTCAGGCGTTTATGAAGACGGGAAATCTCGATACGCATCTGCACACGCAGCGCGGCATCGAGGTTGGAAAGCGGCTCATCGAGCAGGAATACCGTCGGTTCAGCGACCAGCGTACGGCCAATCGCCACGCGCTGACGTTGTCCACCGGAAAGCGCTTTCGGGCGACGGTCGAGCAGATGCGCCAGCTGCAATACTTCGGAGACCTGATTCACCCGCTGGTTGATTTCAGCTTTTTTCGCGCCCGCCAGTTTCAGGCCGAAAGACATGTTTTCAGCGACGGACAAATGCGGATACAACGCATAAGACTGGAACACCATGCCGATCCCACGTTCCGCAGGTGGCACTTCGTTCATACGTTTATCACCAATCTTTAACTCACCTGAAGTGATGTCTTCCAGGCCGGCAATCATGCGCAGCAACGTCGATTTGCCGCAGCCCGATGGCCCGACAAACACTACAAATTCGCCCTCTTCGATTTCCAGATTGATGTCGCTGGAAATCACGGTTTCGCCAAAGGCTTTGTACACGCTGTTAAGGGAAACGCTCGCCATCCTGAACTCCTGTACTTGCTGCCAGCGGGAAATCTCAATGCAACGAAGAGTGAAGGATTAGCGGTTAAGCGTAATCATCCGTAACAAATTTTTTCATGGGGGAGGAGCAGGGAGGATGACCTATTCATGCAACCGGATGAAAGTTCACGTCAAAAATCAAATTCGTGATCTGAATGGCAAAAAACGAACCATTTTTTTGAGTGATAAGCCACATAACGCCTGAGAGTGTCGGCGGGATCACATTCTGAGGGACGGGGGCGTAGAGGGGGGGATGATGAAGCCCTGACGGGTTAAATCCACACTGGCGTCGTACCTTGCCTTTTCCGTCTAAGACGGGAAGAAAACCGACTCCTAACAGGAATAAAAGGACTGGATTATGAGCCTCAGCATTAAGAAGATCATGAAAAATACACTGGCACTTTCGGCGCTGGCTACCCTGGTGCTGTCATCTTCCGCGTTTGCCAAAATAGAAGAAGGAAAGCTGGTCATCTGGATCAACGGTGACAAGGGCTATAACGGTCTGGCGGAAGTCGGTAAGAAGTTTGAGAAAGACACCGGCATTAAAGTCACGGTAGAACATCCGGACAAACTGGAAGAAAAATATCCGCAAGTGGCAGCCACCGGCGACGGCCCTGACATTATCTTCTGGGCGCACGACCGTTTTGGCGGTTACGCACAATCCGGCCTGCTGGCTGAAATCAGCCCGGATCAGGCCTTCAAAGACAAACTGTTCCCGTTCACCTGGGACGCCGTGACCTTTAACGGCAAGCTGATCGGCTACCCGGTTGCGGTCGAAGCGCTGTCGCTGATTTACAACAAAGACATCATTAAAGAAGCGCCAAAAACCTGGGAAGAAATCCCGGCGCTGGACAAAGAACTGCGCGCCAAAGGCAAGAGCGCCATCATGTGGAACTTGCAGGAACCGTATTTCACCTGGCCAATCATTGCCGCTGACGGGGGTTACGCGTTCAAGTATGAAAACGGCAAATACAACATCAAAGACACCGGCGTAAATAACGCAGGTTCTCAGGCTGGCCTGCAATTCATCATCGATCTGGTGAAAAACAAACACATCAACGCCGACACCGACTATTCCATTGCCGAAGCCGCGTTCAACAAAGGCCAGACCGCGATGACTATCGACGGCCCGTGGGCATGGTCAAACCTCGACAAGAGTAAAATCAACTACGGCGTGACGCTGCTGCCGAGCTTCCACGGCAAACCGTCTAAACCGTTCGTCGGTGTACTGACTGCCGGGATCAACGCCGCCAGCCCGAACAAAGAACTCGCGAAAGAGTTCCTGGAAAACTATCTGATCACCGACGACGGTCTGGCTCTGGTCAACAAAGACAAACCACTGGGCGCCGTGGCGCTGAAAACGTATCAGGAACAGCTGGAAAAAGATCCGCGCATCGCCGCTACCATGGCTAACTCCAAGAATGGCGAAATCATGCCAAACATTCCGCAGATGAGCGCCTTCTGGTACGCAGAACGCAGCGCCATCATCAACGCAGTAAATGGCCGTCAGACTGTTCCTCAAGCCCTGAAAGACGTCGAAACACGCATTACCAAGTAATGCCGAAGCATTAGCTCAATGAACGGTGCGGGACTCACGGGTTCCGCACCGTGAATAAAAGGATTTCCCTATGAATGCTCGAAAAAAACGGCCGTTCAGCACTGCGTTAAAATGGCTGGTGATCAGCCTGCTCGCCTGCTTTACCGGTTATCTGATCGTGCTGATGTATGCGCAGGGTGAAACCCTTTTTGCCGTTCTGACGCTGATACTGTCCAGCCTCGGCTTATACATTTACGGTAACCGTCACGCGTATTCATGGCGCTACGTTTACCCTGGACTTGCAGGAATGGGGCTGTTTGTCCTGTTCCCGCTGATTTGTACCATCGCGATCGCTTTCACCAACTACAGCAGCACCAACCAACTGACGTTCGAACGTGCGCAGTCCGTTCTGATGGGACGTGAGTTTCAGGGCGGAAAAGCGCTGAACTTTGCCCTCTATCCGGCAGGTGATAAATGGCAGCTGGCGCTGACGTCGGCCGATGACAGCGAAACGCTGGTTTCGCCACCTTTCGCCTTTAACGCTTCTGCGCCACAAACGCTGGAGATGCTTCCGCAAACTGCCCCTTCTGCTGAAAAAGCCGGGCTGCGCGTAGTAACTCAAAACCGGGCGGCGCTGGGCCAGCTTTCGGCTCACTTACCCGACGGCGAAACGCTGCGCATGAGTTCCCTGCGCCAGTTCTCCGGCACGCAGCCGCTGTACAAGCTGGGCGAAGACCATAAGCAGCTGACCAACGTACAGACTGGCACGATTTATCGCCCGAACATGAAAACCGGTTTCTATCAGGCAGTGAATTCGCAGGGTGAATGGCAGGCCGAACAACTCAGCCCCGGTTTTACCGTCGGGATCGGCTGGGGAAATTTCCTGCGTGTACTGCATGACGAAGGGATCCAAAAACCCTTCCTGTCTATTTTCGTCTGGACGATTGTTTTCGCGCTGCTGACCGTGGTGCTGACCGTCGCCGTCGGCATGGTGCTGGCCTGCGTCGTGCAGTGGGAAGAGCTGAAAGGCAAAGCAGCGTACCGAATCCTGCTGATCCTGCCCTATGCGGTTCCGGCTTTTATTTCGATACTGATTTTCAAAGGGTTATTCAACCAGAGCTTCGGGGAAATCAACCTGATGCTGAGCGCCCTGTTTGGCATCAAACCGGCGTGGTTCAGCGATCCGTGGACCGCCAAAAGCATGATCATTATCGTCAACACCTGGCTCGGTTATCCGTACATGATGATCCTGTGCATGGGTCTGCTGAAAGCCATTCCTGACGACCTTTATGAGGCGTCGGCAATGGACGGTGCCACGCCGATGCAGAATTTTTTCCGCATCACGCTGCCGCTGTTAATCAAGCCGCTGACGCCGCTGATGATCGCCAGTTTTGCCTTTAACTTTAATAACTTCGTGCTGATCCAGCTGCTGACCAACGGCGGCCCGGACATGCTCGGTACCACCACACCGGCCGGTCATACCGATTTGCTGGTCAGTTATACCTACCGCATCGCTTTCGAAGGCGGCGGTGGGCAGGACTTCGGGCTGGCGGCGGCGATTGCCACGCTGATCTTCCTGCTGGTGGGCGCGCTGGCTATCGTGAACCTGAAAGCTTCACGCATGAAATTCGACTGAGGAGAAACAGAAAATGCCAATGGTTAAACCTAAGTCGCAAAAAGTCAGATTACTGGTGACGCATCTTTTGCTGCTGTGCTTTCTGGCGCTGATCCTGTTCCCGCTGCTGATGGTGTTCGCCATCTCGCTGCGGCCGGGTAACTTCGCCACCGGCAGCCTGATCCCCGATCAGGTCTCATGGGATCACTGGAAACTGGCGCTAGGAATTGCAGTGACCAACGGTGACGGCAGCATTACGCCGCCACCCTTCCCGGTCATGTTGTGGTTGTGGAACTCGATCAAGATCGCCGGGATCACCGCCGTGGGGATCGTGGCGCTTTCCACTACCTGCGCCTACGCCTTTGCCCGTATGAAATTCCGCGGTAAAAGCTCGCTGCTTAAAGGAATGCTGATCTTCCAGATGTTCCCGGCGGTCCTTTCTCTGGTGGCGTTATACGCCATCTTCGACCGCCTCGGCATGTACGTGCCGTTCCTCGGGCTGAACACCCACGGCGGCGTGATCTTCGCGTATATGGGCGGCATCGCATTGCACGTCTGGACCATCAAAGGGTATTTCGAAACCATCGACGGCTCGCTGGAAGAAGCCGCCTCACTCGACGGTGCCACTCCGTGGCAGGCCTTCCGCCTGGTGCTGCTGCCGCTGTCGGTGCCGATTCTGGCAGTGGTCTTTATTCTGTCATTCATCGCAGCGATTACCGAAGTGCCGGTAGCATCGCTGTTACTGCGCGACGTGAACAGCTACACCCTGGCGGTGGGTATGCAGCAGTATCTCAACCCCCAAAACTACTTGTGGGGCGACTTCGCGGCTGCCGCAATTCTGTCTGCCATCCCGATTACGGCAGTGTTCCTGATAGCCCAACGCTGGCTGGTCGGCGGCCTGACGGCAGGCGGGGTGAAAGGTTAACTGTTTTAAAATCTAATGCGCTTGTTCCATTTGTTTGATTCCCTGTGTCTTCAGCGGCCTGACAGGCCGCTTTTTTTTTGTCTGAAAATTCATGGCTTACAGAGTGCTGAGGCGGGCTGCGATATCGCGCATGGCATTTCGCGCCGTCTGGCTGATTCCGCCAAGCTGGAAAAAACCGTGGATAACGCCCGGATAACGCTGCGCTGTGCAGCTGACGCCCTGTTCCGTCAGTCGGGTAAACAACATTTCACCTTCATCGCATAACGGATCGTATTCGGCTGTAATGATATGCACCGGCGGCAGCCCGGAGAAATCATCACGCCATAGCGGGCTGACTTCGGGATGCATAAAATCCGTGTCAGGATAATAAGCTTCAAAACCGCTGAGCAACGTGTCGCTGGTGAGGACGTAATCAAAACCATTACGCTGATGGCTGGCAGATGACGCAGTGGCGTCAATCATCGGGTAAATCAGAACCAATTGCTGAGGCAACCACTGCCCCGCATCGCGCAGACGAAGCGCTGTTATAAGGGCAATATGTGCGCCCGCGCTGTCTCCCGCAAAGGCAAGGCGGCGGCGATCAACACCCAGCCTCCCGGCATGTTCCCGGATCAGATTTGCAGCACGTTCTGCATCATCGTGCGCTGCCGGATAAACATGCTTAGGTGCCAAACGGTATTGAACCGCAATCACCCGACAGCCGCTGAAAAAGGCTAGCTGACGCAACTGATTATCATGCGTCGCAAAACCGCCACTCACAAAACAGCCGCCATGAAAATAGATCACCGCAGGCAGTATTTCATCCGCATTTGAAGGCGACACAACGCGCAATGAAATGCCATCGATAACCACATCTTCAACATTTACGCGCTGCTCAATGTCCCCTGCTAAAACCGTGCTATCAATATACCCGGCACGACGTGCCTCATAAGTCTGACTGCGTGATGACGGACGACCTGCGGCGATAAAATCACTAACGAGGGAGGCGATTTCGGGTTCCAGAGGCATGGGGGCTTCCTGAGTGTGGGGGGAATTTAGGATTGTAATGCGGCTATCGGAAAGAGGAAATATCTTGAAGCTACTATAACTAATGATCAACCCCAATCTGAAAATAAATTATATATATCGATGATTGTGCAAAAATAAATCAAATAAGATAGAATATCTCGGTTATTTTAAAAAACATAAGGATATAATGATGAGCACTAAATACCTTAATATATTAAAATTAATTGAGATTGAAGAAAAAAGAAAGAGAGTAAAA
This sequence comes from Rahnella sp. ChDrAdgB13, assembly GCF_017655185.1. Classification (NCBI taxonomy): domain Bacteria; kingdom Pseudomonadati; phylum Pseudomonadota; class Gammaproteobacteria; order Enterobacterales; family Yersiniaceae; genus Rahnella; species Rahnella sp. ChDrAdgB13. The sequence continues at coordinate 57,880 of NZ_JAEMGT010000034.1, forward strand.
AAAGAAAAACATGACTCTGACGTATTTATCCTGCTTTTGTGTATTGTGTTAGTTGCCATTTCTGTAACACTTGCTTTTATCTATCATATAACTAAAAATGATTGGATTAAATTATCAAGTATAGTTCTACTTCTACTAGCTTATATCACTCTTCCTGTCATGAATGCATATAAAATCTACTCACACCGAGCAAAAATAAAGAGGTCATTTGCTCTGCCTTTTCGTGATTCAGTTGATCTCAATATAAAATCTGAGTTTTTTATAGATGGGAAATATCTCCCATACCTCACTAAATTGAAAAATGAAGAATTGCGACTAGGAATTTTAGAGGTCAAGCATGAAAGAACATGTCTGGAAAAACGAATGACACTTATGATCGGACCTATTGATAAGTTCGGTATTCTTCCTGGCGTCGTGGCTACCATATCAACATTAATCAAAATCCCAGGTGCTTATAATTGGGTAACCGCTATCGCTTACGGGTATATAGGGCTAACCTTCATCTCAATATTTTTCTACCAACTAATAATGCGATATGACCGGATGATCGCACTGACTGAGTTAGCACTCGAAATTAAATCCGAAGCCTCGAAAATTTAAGCGAGGCTGTGGAATTACTTTATGTAGTCTGCTTTTATGCTAGCTCATCCTAAAGCTTTATAAACTGCATCAACAGGTTCTGAATAGAAGCTGATTTGGAATTTTGAGAACAGTTCTGCTGGAACCGATGGAATATCCATCGCGGAGGCCATTGGCAGTAAGATTTGACCTGCTCCCCGTTGATTAGTACACCCCGATGTTAGTAATGTCTTCATAAGCCACATGAGGACATCCCCATGAAGAAGCGTTTTTCCGACCAACAGATCATCAGTATTCTCCGCGAGGCTGAAGCCGGGGTATCCGCCCGTGAACTCTGCCGCAAGCACGCCATTTCCGATGCCACGCTTTACACATGGCGTAAGAAGTATGGCGGTATGGAGGTGCCCGAGGTTAAGCGCCTGAAGTCGCTTGAAGAAGAGAACGCCAGACTCAAAAAGCTGCTGGCCGAAGCCATGCTGGATAAGGAGGCGCTTCAGGTGGCTCTGGGGCGAAAGTACTGACGACAGACCAGAAGCGGGAAGCCGTGGTACTGATGTGTCATGCGACCGGTCTGTCGCAACGTCGTGCCTGCAGGCTGACAGGTTTGTCCCTGTCGACCTGCCGCTACGAAGCGCAGCGTCCGGCGTCAGATGCGAACTTATCCGGACGCATCACCGAACTGGCACTGGAGCGCAGACGTTTTGGCTACCGCCGCATCTGGCAGCTGCTGCGCCGCGAAGGGCTTCATGTCAATCACAAGCGCGTGTACCGGCTTTATCATCTCAGTGGCCTGGGGGTAAAACGTAGACGACGACGTAAAGGGCTGGCAACAGAACGTCTGCCGCTGCTCCGCCCGGCGGCACCCAATCTAACCTGGTCGATGGATTTCGTCATGGATGCGCTGGCGACCGGTCGGAGGATCAAGTGCCTGACCTGCGTGGATGACTTCACGAAGGAGTGCCTGACTGTAACCGTTGCCTTCGGGATTTCAGGCCGCGTATTCTGGACAGTATTGCGCTGTTTCGCGGCTATCCGGCGACGATAAGAACTGATCAGGGCCCGGAATTTACCTGCCGCGCGCTCGATCAATGGGCCTTTGAGCATGGCGTGGAGCTGCGACTTATCCAGCCCGGCAAGCCGACACAGAACGGATTCATTGAGAGTTTTAACGGACGCTTTCGCGATGAATGCGGCTTTGTTGAATAAATCGAACTTTTTGCCGTAATCAGGATCAGATCACCACATTCTCGATCCTGTAGCG